>JBMLOK010000405.1:0-3125 GCA_049243005.1 Bacteroidia bacterium
CTTTTAGAGGCCAAGGAAATCTATTTATTAATTGTAGAATCCTCATTAATTATTGAGCCTGATTTTTTGATTTAGAAAATCTTCTAAAAAATCTAAAATAACCGGATAAATCAAAAATACCAGAATCAGTTGCTGCTTTATAGGTTAAAAATAATCCTAAAGGGATAAAAACTCCGATACCAAACCACATGCCCTGCATAGGAGCCCAAGCCAGTGTTTTAGCAGCCTTTTCTCCGGAAAGTGAAACTATATGATAACATACATACATTAAAACCGATACGACAATTGGTAATCCAAACCCTCCCTTTCTTATAATTGAACCTAATGGTGCTCCAATAAAAAACATAATGATACAAGCAACCGATAGAATAAACTTTCGATGCCATTCAATTCTATGCCTAGCTCTTAATCTATTTAAATCATTGTATTCATTTAAACTATATTCAATTACATTTTTAACGGTTCGGGCATTGTTTAAAGCACTTGAATAAATAGCATCAGCACCAGGGATTTTTAAATCAGAAATTTCCATTGAATCTTCTGCTGTTGCTTCTTTTGCAAGCATTCCATTAGGTATTAATGAATCGTTTGAGTATTTGGTAAAGAAATAATATGGCTCTACAAAGCCTTTTAAGGCAGCATACTTGGCTGTTGCTACACTATCCAGCGAATCTGTTGCAGTTTGTAATTCTAGCACATTGAGCATTTCCCAATGATGTTTAAACATGTTCTCATCTGTTCTATTGAACTTAAAGCTATTCATGTCAAAAGCAATTTGCTCTTCAGCAAAATAAGTTGATGTATGAGGACGACTTAAATGATAACCTTTTACTTTTTCGAGTTCTTCATACCTAGATCCATCATATAAATTTAAAAAGAGGTAACGATTGTCTTCACTCATTTTCATAGAACCGGATTTAGCGAATAAGATGGTTGATTGAAGCTGACTTTCTCTTTGATCATAAATCAGAATATTTTGCAATTCCTGAGTTCTTTCATTTTTTTTACCTATTCTGATAGTAATACCGGGAATATCCTGACTAAAAACTCCTTCCTTTAAAGCAAGAGAAGGTTTTTGTTGCCTAACATCATACAATAATGAACCTCTTTTAAGATTTGCTTGAGGGATTAAAATATTGGAAACAAAAAAACCAAAAATCCCAATGATAAACATGATTACCAGCATTGGCCTGAACATCTTCCAAATGGAAATTCCGGATGCTTTAGCTGCAACCAATTCATAACTTTCTCCCAAATTACCGAAAGTCATAATGGATGAAAGCAATACAGACAAAGGTAAAGCCTGAGGAATTAGACTTGCTGAGAAATAAAATAGTAATTCGGCAATGATATACCATTCCAATCCTTTACCAACCAACTCATCAACATAAAGCCAGATTACCTGCATCAACAGGATTAGCATCACGATCATAAATGTTGGAATAAATGATCGCAGATAATTTTTAATAATAAACAGATAAAACTTCTTCACAAATACGATGTTTGGAAAATAATGGCGCAAAAATCAATAAATAAACTGACAAATGAAGAGTTGAATCTCATTTGTTCTACTCATTACCCTTTACTCAAAAAAAGTGCCATGGGTAAAATCAAGGCAATTTTTGATGAAATAGGCAATGAACTTTCGGGTAAAATAACAACAGAACTACCTGATTACAAGAATATTTACAAGATATCGAGTGGTGAAAATTTTGACAACTCACCCTATTTAGTTTTGGACATTCCACAATTAAAAAGCCAAAATTTTGGATTTGTTTTCAGAATATTTTTTCGATGGGGTCATCATTTTTCTCTACAATGTTTGTTTCAAAATGATGTTTTCGAGCCTAAAGCCTTTATTACTGAGTTAAAAAAGTTAAATGATGATACTTGGATACTCTTAGGTTCTGATCCATGGGAAAACAAACTGGAGCATTCTAATTTTATCAAAATTAAAGATTTAACCGATTTTGATTTAGATGAACATATTGTTAATGAAAACTGGACAAAAGTTTGTTTAGATTATCCAATAAAAAAACCCGAAGACCTTCTTTCGAATGCCATCGGGTTTTATATAAATCTGATTGAAATTTTAAAATTATCCTCCAAGAAGGGTTTTTAAATCATGTACCTGGTTTTCCCAAAGTAAAATTGAATTTTTCTCATCAATAGCATCAACGTGATCTGTTACTACTAAAGCAACATCATCAGTTAATTCATCTTGTAAAATTTCAAATTCAAAATACTCTTCATCAGAAAGATCTTTCCATTTAAATTTGATAGATTTATTTACAACTTTTTTAAGTAACTCAGCAATACTTTCGTCTCCGTCCCATTTAAATTTGTAAAAGTTGTTGTAGATATCAACGTCGTTACAAAACCATTGCGACAAACCTGAAGGTGAACTAATGTAATTAAACAGCATGGCAGGTGAGGCTTTAATCTCAAACTCCATTCTGATTTTCTTTTTGTTTGACTTTCCCATTCCTTTAGAAATCTTGATTAGGTTTGTGGCAAATATATATTTTTCATTCACTTGACAAACTTTTTTTATAGCTTTTATAAAATAAACTATAGAATTAACAAAAAAATAGGCTACAAAATGCAGCCTATTTCAATATTTGAGCTTATTTTTTTTTATTCACATTCTCTTCTTCACGAATATGAATTGGTCCTATTTGTTTTTCTCTTATAACTTTTTCACTTCCATCTTTTTGTTTTTCGATGGTTTCAACTTCTTTTCTAACTTTTCTTTCATGTGAATTATCATCTATTGTTATCCTGACCTTTTTGTTTCCATTGTCGGTTTTAATATCAAAGTTTATATCTTCATCTGAATTGTCCTCATCAAATTCTTCATCTCCCGATTTATCATCTGAATGTCCTTCACAATCTAAACACTTGTTTAAGTTTTTTTCAACCTGATAAATTTCTCCATCCATTTCATCAAAATTTCTTTCATCAACAATAGATTTAATAGCATCATCAAGTTTTATATATTGACTTTCCGGTAATGTTAATACTAAATCCATTTCCTGGAATCTAAACTGATTTTGGTAATCAATTGTAAAATAAGATGGAATACTAATTTTATTACCTTCAATTTTTAAATCATATTGAATAAA
>JBMLOK010000405.1:3225-15241 GCA_049243005.1 Bacteroidia bacterium
ATTGAACTAAATTGGGTTTTTACTTCATTAACTTTTACTTGTTGACTAAATGAAACAAGGGCAAAAATTAAAAATCCAAATCCAATAAAAAAGAAACCAGCTAATGTACTACCAACTACTGATCGACTCCATTTTACATGAAATATTCCTCTTATAACCAATAACAGCAATCCCAAAATTGGCGTGAGTAAAACCAATGAAATTCCAATTTTAGCTGACCAAATAATTGTAGGATCCTGAACCGTAAACTGAATTAATTCATTTAACCAAACTGTATTGCCAATTCCAAAGAATACAGAGAACACTGCTATACTAATTGATACTACTACTATAAACAAGATAAGTGCAATAAAACCTAAAACCAATTTAACAAAGCCTCTTAATAAGGTACCTAAAACATCACCACCTCTGCTAGCGATATTACTCATTTTACTTGGTCCCTGGTTATTTAAGATTTCACGTTCTATATTTTTAATATCAACAGGCTCGCCTTTCATCATGAGTTTATCTGCAGCAGTAATAGCTTTAGGTGTGATTGCCCATAATACGATATACAACCAAAAGCCCGAACCAAAAACAAAAAATGAAACTACAAAAGCTAATCTTATCCAAACTACATCCAAAGAAAAATAGTTTGAAAGTCCGGCACTCACACCTGAAACAACCCTACTATCAATATCTCTGAACAATCTTCTTGTTCTGTTTTGCTTTTGAATTCGCATCATTTCAGCATCTTCTCCAATAGCTTGAGGAATTACAATCCACAAAACCAAATAGAATAAAATTCCTGAACCATATAATATTACTGATGCAACAAATAGTAATCTTACTATAACAGGATCGATATTAAAAAATGCAGCAATTCCTGATGCAATTCCACCTAACTTAGTATCATATGGATTTCTGCGTAATTTATTAACTCGCTGCGATGGATTTCCTGAATGAAAACGATTTGAGTTAGCAGTAGAACCTGTGCTTGTTTCTTCAGCACTCATTTGGTTTATTTCACCCATAATACCAATTACTTCTTTTACATCGTACTCATTTAATGTATTCTTTGCTACATCTAATTTTCCAGAGAAAAGTTCTGCCATTCTCGATTCAATATCAGTTACAATTTCTGTGTTTCCAGTAAAATGTAAATGTAATTGGTCTATATATTTTTTAAGAATATGATAGGCTGGTTCCTCTATAAAAAATATGAGTCCACCTAAATTTATTTGAAATACTTTTTCCATAAGGGGGGTATTTTATTTGTTTTCTAAATCTTTTGTTTTTATTGTTAATCTTTCCACTGATTCTACTAAATCAACCCATGTTAAATGAAGTTCTTCCATGAATTTTTTTCCTTCATCTGTTAATTGATAGTATTTTCTAGGTGGTCCACTTTTGCTTTCTACCCAATTATAACTGAGTAAGCCTTCATTTTTTAAGCGACTTAATAAAGGATACATGGTGCCTTCAACAACCAATAATTTTGCAGCTTTCATTTCTTCCAAAATATCACTGGTATAGGCTTCTCCTCTACTTATGATACTTAGGATACAAAACTCCAAAATTCCCTTTTTTAACTGCGCCTTGCTGTTTTCTATGTCCATATTTTCTTTATTACAAGGTTCAAACTATGGCACAAATCTAACTTATACTTGGTACTTTGCAATACATAATACTATATGACAATGCATTTCATTCATTTTCAATGATTTAATTTTCAACCATTATTTAAATCCAATCATTTTTCTATCAGAAATCTGATTTGAATTCAATAATTCATCAAGAATTTGGAAGATTTTTTTGATTTCAGTGTCTTGCTCAAATTGAGAGTTTTCGAATGAATCCAACCACATTTCTACTTTTTCAAGCTTTTCAACTAATACTTTGCTTGTATAAAAATGCTCTCTCATTTGAGCAAAAACCCTGATAATATGTATATTTACAAGAATTGCAGTTTCACTTTTTAAAACAGCAGATAACATTGCAATCCCTTGTTCAGTAAAAGCAAATGGCAAATATCTCCTTCCTCCTGAATTTGAGGTCACAGTTTGTGACCTCAAATTTTCCCATTCATTTTCAACCAATTGAAACATAAAATCTTCAGGAAATCGAATTAAATTTCTTTTAACTGCTTGATTTAAAACTTTTGTTTCTACCCCATAAAGTTCTGCTAAATCATTATCGAGCATTACTCTTTGGTTTCTAATAAAATAGATTTTTGATACAATACTTGTTTGAATTTGAGACATAAAACAAAAATCATTTGTTGATTTATTATTTTATTATCTATAAAGTACTGACACAGATTATCAGTTATTTACAATAAGATTTGCATAAAAAGTACGTAAATTGATTTGTTTTATGCACCAATTTAAGGAATACCTGAAGTATATTTTGAACTAATTTAAACTCTACTATTTATAGAGCAAGTATTTAGCTCTCATTTTCTTATACCTAATTAAAGCAGGCTGCCATGATTTTCTAATTTCTGCTTCTGATTTCCCAGCAATAATCTGCTTTCTTAATACAGATGTTCCTGCTAACTTATCAAAAAATGGTATAAAAAAAGTGCTTTTTGAGGTATCTTCTTTATATAGTTGAATTAACCAGGAAAGGTTTATTTCGCCAGCTACCGGAGCTACATTATTTCCAAAATCAGAAAGTAAAAAACCACGACACAATTTATTTTCATGAATTGGTTTATCAGCAACACCTGGAATTGTAATTGGGGTGAATTTATAATCCCCAATTGTTAGTCCGGGTTTTCCAATGCATTCAAATGGTTTATCAGTGCCTCTTCCCAAACTAAAATTTGTTCCTTCAAACAAACATAAACTTGGATACAAATAAATAGAAGACATATTAGGCAAATTTGGAGAAGGTCTTACGGGAAGTTTATAAGAATATTCATGAGTGTAATTTCTAACCAATACATTTTTTACTTTACATTTCACTTTATTCTTTAACCATAATTCTCCATTAATCATATTGGCATATTCAGCGATGGTACATCCATGAACTATTGGAACCGGATGCATTCCTACAAAAGAACGAAATGCCGTATCTAAAACGGGACCATCAACATAAAACCCATTTGGATTTGGTCTGTCCAAAATCAATAATTCCTTTTTCAGCTCGGCACAAGCTTCCATTACATAATGCAAAGTAGAAATGTAAGTATAAAATCTAGCCCCAACATCCTGAATATCAAATATTACAACATCAATCCCTTTTAAATTCTCAGGTTTTGGTTTTTTATTTGATGCGTATAAAGAAATTATTGGCAACCCGGTTTTTTCATCTTTTGTTGATAATACCTTTTCACCAGCAGAATGATCTCCCCTAAATCCATGTTCAGGAGCAAAAATTACTTTTACCTGAATTCCCAATGAAAGTAAGGTATCTACTAAATGCCTTTTACCAACCAAAGCTGTTTGATTTACAACTAAAGCAACCTTTTTGTCTTTTAAATAAGGCAGATACTCTCCCATTCTTTCGGCACCATTTGTTATGGTTCTGGCGGAAGAACTTTTCACCAAACTGCACAAAAGCAAAATAAGGCTTATATATTTGAACACACTCATGAATTTTAGTTTCTTCATATTTAATCGTCTTAGTAAAGAATCTTCAAAAAATCCTACATCGGATAAGCAAGGTTCATCCAAGCTTATTGTTCGTTTGGCTACTACTGCTGTTGCTATAAGCATAATGGTTATGATTATTGCAATTTCAATAGTTAAAGGTTACCAACAACAAGTGCGAAATAAACTAATCGGGTTTAATTCACCTATCCAAGTTACCCACCTCGATTTGAACAATAGTTTCGAAAGTTCACCAATTGAGAAAGATTCAACCTATGAAAAATTAATAGCCTCTCAACCCGGAATTCTTTGGATACAATCTTATTCAAACAAAGCAGGAATCATCAAAACTAATGAAGCTTTTGAAGGTATCCTACTCAAAGGGGTACCCATTAACTATAATTGGGAATTTATTAAGGAACACCTTGTTGAAGGAACAGTGTTAAATAAAATAGAGAATCCCCAACCTGAAATAATCTTATCAGCTATTACTGCAAAAAGAATGCAAGTTAAAATTGGAGAATCTATCCTAATTTATTTCGTTGATGACCCTCCGCGTTTAAGGAAGTTTAAGATTGTTGGTATTTTCGATTCGGGACTTAGTGATTTAGATGAACTCTATGCTTATACCAATGAGTCGATTATAAAAAAGCTCAACAAATGGCCATCTAACTACATTTCTGGATATGAAATTAATATCAATAATTTTGAAGAAATAGAACCTAAAACTTTAGAAGTTGAATCACTTACAACAATGGATAAAGGTGTTTCAAACATTTTCAAGGTATATCCTCAATTATTTGATTGGTTAAATTTATTAGACATGAATGTTCTGATAATTTTAATATTAATGGTGGCAGTAGCCGGAATTAATATGATAACGGCTTTACTTATTCTTATTTTAGAAAGAAGTAATATGGTTGGATTATTAAAAGCATTAGGAGCAAAAGACAAACAAATCAGCCAAATTTTTCTGTTTTTAGCAATGAGAATTATAATTTTAGGATTGTTATTTGGAAATATTTTTGGCTTGGGTATTTCATTGATTCAAAAACATTTTGGAATCATTAAATTAAATGAAAGTGCCTATTATTTAAATACTGTGCCAATTGAAATTAATCCAATGCATATGATTCTACTCAATTTAGGCAGTTTTGTAATATGCCTATTAATATTGTTGATACCAGCCAGATTTATAAGCAAAATCAATCCTATAAAGACAATTAAATTTAACTAAATTGAGGTTTTAAAACTTAAACTAATGATTTTCAATATCTAATTTTAACAAAATTGTTAAATAAACTTGTTTAATTAAAATGTTTAGTTAAACTTTGTGCCCATGTCTGAGTTAAACACAGAAGAAAAAATATTAAATGCAGCACAAATCGTTTTTAGCAAAACAGGTTTTTCAGGTGCAAGAATGGATGACATAGCCAAAGAGGCTGGTATTAATAGGGCATTATTACATTATTATTTTAGAAGCAAAGACAAACTCTTTGAATTGGTGTTTCATAAAAACTTCATGGAATTTGTAGAAGGTGTGATGAATATCAACTTCTCGAATATGGATTTATTCAGCAAAATAGAAGCTATTGTAAATCATCAAATCGATTCAAATATTAAAAACCCAAATTTAGCTTCATTTATTCTGCATGAGTTTAATACAAATCCCGATGTACTTTTAAACATGGCGAAAAACAAAACAAACGGTCTTGACAAATTGGTTAAAGCTTTTGAAAAATCTGTGGAAGAGGCTTATCAACTAAACCTTATAGAAAAAACTGATGCAAGGCATCTTTGGATGAATATAGTTTCAATGTCGATGTTTCCATTTGTAGGAAAACCTATTCTTTCTGAAGCCTTTTCACTCAACCAAAAAACCTTTATTAAACTGATGGAAGAGAGAAAAAAAATAATTCCTGCTTTTATTATACAGTCTATCAAAAAAATTGATTCAAATGAAAAATAAGATTATCTCAATATTTAGCATTTTTCTTCTAACTCTAATAAATGCATCTGCTCAAAAAACGCTGAGTCTGGATTTTTGCAAAGAAGCTGCTTTAAAAAACTATCCTGTTATTAAACAAAGAGCCTTAATTGAAGAAAGTAAAAATTATCAAATTAGCAATGCATCTAAAGCATATTTACCACAAATAGGAATTAATGCCCAGGCTTCCTATCAATCTGATGTAACCAGATTACCATTGGATAATCTTCCTTTTAAAGTTCAATCATTAGATAAAGACCAATATAAAATTACAGCTGATTTCAACCAGGTAATTTTTGATGGAGGTAACACTTCACTTCAAAAAGATATTCATAAAGCACAAGCTGCAATTGACCAAGAGAAAATTGAACTTGAACTTTATAAAGTAAAAGAACGTGTAACTCAATTGTACTTTTCAATTTTAATTTTAAATGAAAATCAGAAACAACTTGATATTACTAAATCAGATCTTGAAAACAATTTAAAAAGAATTCAAGCTCAAAAAGATAATGGAATAAGCTTCCAAAGTAATGTTGATCAAATAAAATCTGAAATACTAAAAATTAAACAACGTAATGCTGAAATCAAGGCTTCTCAAAGAGCTTTCCTACAAATGCTTTCCTTATTTATGGGTATGGAAATAAATGAAACAAGCAAGTTTGAGCAACCTGTTAAACCTGTTAATACTAATCAAATTAACCGACCTGAATTAAAAATCTTTGAAAAGCAAGGTGAATTAGTTTTAACACAAAACAAAATGAGTTTGACTAAATCTCTACCAAAAGCAAACTTATTTGGACAAGGTGGATATGGTAGACCCGGCTTGAATATGCTTAAGAACGAATTTGAATGGTTTTACATTGCAGGAGTAAGAATAAATTGGACATTTTCTAACCTTTATACCTTTGGAAAAGAAAGAAAAATCAATCAGATTAATCGAGATATAATCAGTAATCAATCAGAAATATTCTTGTTAAATACAAATATGAATTTGAAGCAACAAGAGAATGAAATTCAGAAACTGGAAGAATTAATTCAAACAGATAATGAACTTTTAATTCTTAGAACTAATATCAAAAAAACATCTGAAATCAGACTTCAAAACGGAATCATTGGAGCTTCAGATTATATCAACGATTTAAACCAAGAGGAAATTAGCAGACAAAATAAATTTGTCCATGAAACCCAATTATTAATGGCATTATATCAATATCAACTTATTAGCGGAAATTAATTCTTATGAAAAAATATATCATTCTTAGCAATTTATTAATCACTGTATTTTTATACTCTTGCAATTCGGGAAAAAATAAATTTGATGCAAGCGGAACGTTTGAAACCATTGAAACCATTGTTTCTTCAGAAGTAAATGGGAAAATAACTCAATTAAATATTGAAGAAGGTCAATCTATTGAACAAGGCACTTTAGTCGCTATCATCGATACTTCACAATTATATTTAAAGAAAAAGCAATTAAGGGCAACTATTAACTCAATTCTATCAAGACAACCTGAAATTGCAAAACAACTTGCATCCATACAGGAACAAATCTTTACTGCAGAAAGAGAAAAGAAAAGAATCGAAAATCTTGTAAAATCAGAAGCTACGGGCACGAAACAATTAGATGATATCAATGCGCAATTGAGTCTACTAAAAAAACAATATATTGCTTCTCAAAGTAGTCTTGAAATAAGTAAAAATGGATTAAATCAAGATATAATTCCTTTACAAGTTCAAATAGAACAAACTCAGGATTTAATTGAAAAATCGAAAATTACTAATCCCATAAAAGGAGTTGTTTTAAGTAAATATGCTGAAACAAATGAGATAACAGCATTAGGAAAACCTATATACAAAATCGCACGTTTAGATGAACTTATATTTAGAATGTATGTTAGCGGAGACCAACTACCATTGCTTAAAATAGGGCAACAATTAGATATCTCAATTGATGCTGGAAATGGTGAAAAGAAAGATGTAAAAGGAAAAATCAGCTGGATTTCTTCAGAAGCAGAATTCACTCCGAAAACTATCCAAACTAAAGATGAAAGAGCCAATTTAGTTTATGCTATAAAGTTAATCGTACCAAATGATGGTAGCATAAAATTAGGCATGTACGGTGAGGTTCGTTTCAATACCGAAAAATGAAAGCAGTAAGTATAAACCAAATAACCAAAACCTATACTGTTCAAAAGGAAAAAACCATTGCTTTAGATGGTGTTTCTTTTGATGCCGATTTAGGTGAAATATTTGGAATTATTGGTCCTGATGGCGCAGGAAAATCAAGCCTTTTCAGGATATTAACCACATTACTTCTTCCAGATAGCGGTACAGCTTCAGTAATGGGGTATGATGTTGTTAAAGACTATAAAAATATTCGAAAAAAGGTAGGATATATGCCTGGAAAATTCTCACTTTATCAAGACTTAAGTGTAGAAGAAAATCTTGAATTCTTTGCAACAATTTTTAATGTTAAAATAAAGGACAATTATGAAATGATTGCTCCAATTTATAAACAGATTGAACCATTTAAAGATAGAAAAGCAGGTGCTCTATCCGGTGGAATGAAACAAAAACTGGCGTTAAGCTGTGCATTAATTCATAAACCTGATGTTCTGTTTTTAGATGAACCTACAACAGGAGTAGATCCCGTTTCAAGGAAGGAATTTTGGGATATGCTTTCCGAATTAAAGCAGCATGGACTTAGCATTATTGTATCAACACCTTATATGGATGAAGCAAACAGATGTGATAGAATAGCATTAATTCAGGAAGGAAAATTTCTATCCATTAATCATCCAAATGAAATTATTAAAGAATTTAAAAGAAACCTATATTCTTTAGAATCATTAAATAATAGAATTGCTTTAAAGGCTTTAAAAGAGAATATTGAAATTCATAGTTGCCACCCATTTGGAGAGAAGCTTCATATTACTTTAAAAGAAAACAAGAATATTGATTTTTTTGAAAATATACTGATTCAAAATAAAATTGAATATCAACATTTAGAAAAAATTGAACCCGGAATTGAGGATTGTTTTATGGAATTAATGTTAGCAAACAATGAATGAATTAGCAATCAAAGCAGAAAAACTATCTAAAAATTTTGGTTCATTTAAGGCTGTAGATGAAATTAGTTTTGATGTAAAAAAAGGTGAAGTATTTGGTTTCCTTGGTGCCAATGGAGCTGGAAAAACCACTGCAATGAAAATGTTGATTGGCATTAGTACCCCAAGTTCCGGTAAAGCCACTATTGCTGGTTATGATATCTACAATGAAACTGAAAAAATCAAAAGAAATATTGGTTACATGAGTCAAAAATTTTCTTTGTATGATGATTTAACAATTGGTGAAAATCTTAGATTCTTTGGAGGAATTTATGGTTTAAGCAGACCTGATATTAAACTAAATACTGAAAAGGTTTTGGACCGCTTACACCTACAAAAAGAAAAGAATGCCTTAGTAAAATCCTTACCATTAGGATGGAAACAGAAATTAGCTTTTTCTGCTGCCATGTTTCATTCACCACAAATTGTATTTTTAGATGAGCCAACAGGTGGAGTTGATCCATTAACAAGAAGAGAATTTTGGGATATGATTTACGAAGCTGCAGAATTGGGGACAACAATTTTTGTTACCACTCACTATATGGATGAAGCAGAATACTGTAATAGAATTTCGATGATGGTTGATGGCAAAATTGAAGCAATGAATTCGCCAAAAGAATTAAAGAAACAATTTAATGCTTCTAGCATGGATGAGGTTTTCCTTGATTTGGCAAGAAAAGCAACAAGAACAGGAGATTAATATGAAACAATTTTTAGTTTTTATAAAAAAGGAATGGTTACATATCTGGAGAGATAAAAGAACTCTTTTTATTTTGTTTGGCATGCCAATTACCCAAATAATATTATTTGGATTTGCGCTTTCAAATGAAGTTAAGAACTCAAAAATAGCAATACTTAATCCTTCAAAAGATGCATTGAGCGCACAAATAACCGAGAAAATAAATTCAAGCAGGTATTTTGATTTGGTGAAAGAAATTAAATCAAACTCCGAAATTGATTTAGTGCTTAAATCAGGAGAAGTCAATTCCGTGTTAGTATTCCCTAATAATTTTGAAAAAGATTTTAATCATAATGGCTTTAATAAAGTACAATTTATTGCAGATGCCTCTGAACCTAATACTGCAACTACTTTAAAAAATTACATATCTAATATTTTAATGGATTTTCAAAAAACAAAAAATCCAAATGCCATCAATCCCTTACAGATAAAAACCGAAATAAGGATGTTATATAATCCACAATTAAAGGGTGCTTATAACTTTGTTCCAGGTGTGATGGCTATGATATTGTTGTTGGTTTGCACCATGATGACATCAATTTCAATTGTTAAAGAAAAAGAACTGGGAACAATGGAAGTGATGTTGGTTTCACCATTAAAACCTTTTATGGTTATTGTGGCAAAAGCAGTTCCGTATTTTTTCTTATCAATGGTAAATGTAGTTAGCATTTTACTATTGAGTGTTTATGCATTAGAGTTACCAATAAAAGGAAGTTTAGTTTTATTAATGCTTGAAAGTATGCTTTTTACTATTACTGCACTAAGTCTTGGACTACTTATTTCTACCATCACCGCTTCACAACAAGTAGCAATGTTGATATCATTGGTTGGCATGTTTTTACCAACCTTGATGTTTAGTGGATTTATGTTTCCAATAGAAAATATGCCTTTCCCTTTAAGAACTATTTCTAACATAGTACCGGCAAAATGGTATTTCATTATTGTAAAGAATGTAATGCTGAAAGGATTAGGAATATCAGGCGTTCTCAAGGAAACTCTAATTCTAATTGGCATGACAGTTTTCCTCTTGGTATTAAGTGTTAAAAAATATAAAATAAGATTAGCTTAATGAAAACCTTAATCTTCTTATTGGAAAAAGAATTCAGACAAGTTTTTAGAGACCCTGCTATTCTGAGAATGCTATTCATAATGCCGGTAATACAATTAATTGTACTTCCATTGGCTGCAAATTATGAAGTTAAAAATATAAACATTGATATTATTGATCATGATAAATCAGATTTTTCATCTGAATTAATAAACAGACTGAATGGCTCAGGATATTTTAAATTGAAAAATACACCTGGAACTTTTGAAGAAGCCATGAAAGATTTTGCAAATGATAATGCTGATATTATTCTTGAAATACCTGCTAATTTTGAAAAGGATTTGGTGAAAGAAAATAATTCAAAATTATTTATGGCAGTAAATGCAATTAACGGCGCAAAAGCTAATATTGGAGCCTCTTACCTGAATTCACTTATTCAAAAATACAATATAGAAGTAAGAACGGAATGGCAGAATGACCCGGATCAAAAACTTCAAAAAGGAATTCTCTTAGAATATTCAAATTGGTACAATATTCATATGAATTATAGAAACTTTATGGTACCGGGAATACTTGCAATATTGCTTACAATGGTTGGTATGTTTCTAACATCATTAAATATTGTAAGGGAAAAAGAAGCCGGTACAATTGAACAAATTAATGTTACACCCATAAAAAAACACATCTTTATTTTAGGGAAATTACTTCCATTTTGGATAATGGGATTGGTGGTTTTAACTTTAGGTTTATTAGTTGCAAGAATAATTTATGGCATATCGCCACTTGGAAATTTATTTCATGTTTACCTATTTGCAGCAGTATTTTTATGGGCAACACTTGGATTGGGACTTCTGATTTCTACCATATCGAAAACCCAGCAACAGGCTATGTTAATTGCATTTTTCCTTCTAATGATATTTATTCTTTTAGGTGGATTATATACTTCTATTGATAGCATGCCTAAATGGGCTCAAATTATTACCTGGTTTAATCCCGTAAAATATTTTATCGAAGTGATGAGAATGATTATTCTTAAAGGAAGCACTTTTTATGATATCATTAAACATGTTGGAATAATGATTCTTTTTGCAATATTCTTTAATGCCTGGGCAGTTTTAAGTTATAGCAAAAGAAGCTAGTTAAAGAGTCCTTCCAAAATTCTAATGTTTCTAGTTCTTTATTGGTACTTATGGATGAATAATTGGTAAAAAATAAACAATTATTTTATAAGTTATTTGTAGCGGTGATTAATCCGAAAACATATATTCCGCAACCATTAAAATTTCCTTTGTGGTTTATAACCAAAGCCCCACAAAGGAAATTAGGGCTATATACCTTATTTTTAGACATTAAGGGGATATTTCAATTTCTTATTTATAGTATTATTCCAGTAACTTCTCCAAAACCCATTAGCATTTGTGTTGGACTAAAAAATAGAAGTGAAATTTTCCTCAAAAATTTCATCAAATCCCTAAATAACTGTAAAAACCTTCATTTAATCGAATTATCGGTTTATGACTGCAATTCAACAGATATTCCTGATTTAGAAAATGTTATTAG
>JBMLOK010000405.1:15341-25061 GCA_049243005.1 Bacteroidia bacterium
AATGGAGAGTGGATGCAATGGGGAGGAAAAGGAATATTAGCCTGCCAAAAAGTAGATTTTCTTAAAATTGGCATGATTGATGAGACCTTTATACAATGGGGCGGTGAGGATGAAGAGTTATGGCTTCGATTTCATAAAAACCATTACATTATCATTCGTAATAAAAACAAAGATTTATTACATCATTGGCATCCGAGTGAAAATCCTAAATACAAAAAATTAGAAAATTTGGTTGATTCAGGATTACTAAAGTAAATTTGTAAAAAATTATGAGCAAACCACTAGTATCAATAATTACTCCTTCATTTCAACAAGCCCAATGGTTGGAATCGTGCATAAATTCGGTTCTAAATCAAACTTACGAAAATATTGAGTACATCATTATAGATGGCGGATCTACTGATGGCTCTAAGGAAATCATAGAAAAATATTCAGACAGACTGAGTTTTTGGCAATCGAAAAAAGATAATGGTCAGGCAAATGCAATTAATATTGGCTACAAAAAAGCTAAAGGCGAAATTATAGCCTATTTAAATGCTGATGACTTACTTGAACCTTGGGCAGTTGAAACTATTATTAGAGTTTTTGAAGTAAATAAAGAATTTGCGGTAATATATGGTAAATGTAAAACCATAGATGAAAACAATAATCTCATTAAAGAAGCAGAGGGTCAACAACTTAGATTTGACGCATTACTTGCCGAAGGAATGTTACCAGGAATGTATCAACCTGCCTGTTTCTTTAATAAAACATATCTCGACCCCGAATTCATGGTTGATGAATCTTACCAGAATGCTTTTGATTATGAATTGATTCTAAATCTATCTTCACAAAAAACCATTCTATTTGTAAATAAAGATATTGCTGCATATAGAATCCACAATAACAGTAAGTCGAATCTCAATAAAATAGAAGCTTACAAGGAAAAACTAAGTATCCAAGAAAAATATGGTAAGTCAGATTTTTTCAAATGGAAATGGAAAAGATTAAAACTAGCAGTTGCGGAGAAAACAGGTAAAATTGCTAACGGGAAGGCAGCACTCTAGAGGCCTTTATAAATCTTTTTTTATAGTATTCGGTTTCCAAATTGTCAATTCGTACACCGGAACTTGTGCTTGAATGGATAAATCTTACAGGTTCTCCTTTTTCAGATATTACAATTCCAACATGACCAATACGCTTGCTTCTGCGGCTTCTACTTCTAAAAAATAACAAATCTCCCTTTTGAATTTGTTTTTTAGGAACCTCAAAGCCTAATAAACTTTGACCTGCAGATGTATGGGGTAATTTAATTCCGAAATGCTTAAAAACCACCAAAGTAAACCCGCTGCAATCAAAACCTTTTTCGGTAGTCCCTCCCCTTTTATATCTATCTCCAATATAACCTGATGCAATATTTATGAGACTATCCGTTAATAATTTTCCACTGAGTGGCTTGTTTTCAATAGGTTCAATTGCAGTAGTATCTAAATGTATTAGGAACAACTGTAGGACAGTATCCTGTTTGATACGCTGAATTTCAGACCTTTGAGAAAAACACAAAAGTGGAAAAACTAGGATTATATATAATAATATGGCTTTCAAAAGAGGTAAAAATATTTCATTTCCATCAAAATAAATAGCTTATAATTGCAGTTTCCTAAATATGAGGTATTTCAGTTTTATAATTATATCACTTTCTTTAGTATTTGGTGCTTGTTCAAACAAATATCAAAAAACTTTAAAAAGTACCGACAATCGAGCAAAACTCGATATGGCCGATTACTATTTTAAAAAGAAAGATTTTATTCGTGCATTAAGTTTATATGAGCAGATTGAGGATGCTTTTTATGGCACACCTACTGCTGAACATATTTTATTTAACAGTGCGGCCTGTAGCTTTGGTTTAAAACAATATGCTGTAGCAGGTTTTCAATATAAAACCTATTTTGAAAATAATGCTACAAATGAAAAAGCTGAAGAAGCTTTATACATGAATGCATATTGTGCATTTTTAGAATCCCAAGAACCGGAATTAGACCAAACAGATACTTATAAAGCTATTGAAACATTCAAAATTTTTATTAATATTTTTCCAGAAAGTAAGTACGTTCCAGAATGTAATACCTTTTTAGACCAATTAAGATCTAAATTAAGTCACAAAGCCTATCGAAATGCAAAATTGTATTTTGATATGGGAGAATATAAAAGTTCAATCGTAGCTTTAGAAAATCTGGTTAAAGAATTCCCTGAGATTCCACAAAAAGAAGAAGTAGACTATTTAATCATAAAATCTCATTATCTTCTGGCCGTAAATAGTATTCCTGAAAAACAAAAAGAAAGATTTGAAAATGCAATGAAGGCTTTTGATAGTTTCAAAGAACAATATACTGAAGGAAATAAGTATATGTCTGATGCATCAGAGCTGAATGAAAAAGCTAAAAGTGCAATAAAAAGACTAAACAAATCATCCATCATTAACTAAAACAATTAAAAATTAATCAATATGGCAATCAATTATCAAAACGTACCTTCTACTACAATCCCTCGTGATTTTCGTAAGTTGGAAAAAGAAACTAAAAACCTGTATGAAAGTATTGCAATAATTTCAAAAAGAGCTAACCAAATTTCAGCTCAAATGAAAGAAGAATTGCACGCTAAATTGAATGAATTTAATAATGATAGCGATACTTTAGAAGAGGTATTTGAAAACAGAGAACAAATCGAAATCAGCATGCATTATGAGAGATTACCTAAAGCAACTTTAATTGCCACAGAAGAATTTCTTGCAGATAAAGTTTATTTCAGAAATCCTGAAAAAGAAAAACGTTTCGCTGAAGGATTCAATATTTAATTTCTTCCATGTTGGAAGGCAAACACATACTTCTAGGAATAAGCGGGAGCATTGCAGCATATAAATGTGCTGCATTGACCCGCTTATTTGTTAAAGCAGGTGCTGAAGTTAAAATTATTATGACTTCTGCTGCAACTGAATTTATTACACCACTAACACTTTCAACTTTAAGTAAAAATCCTGTTCATTCTAGTTTTGTAAAAAACGAACAGGGTGAATGGACAAACCATGTTGATTTAGCTCTATGGGCTGATGTATTTATAATAGCTCCGGCTTCAGCAAATACATTAGCTAAAATGGCAAATGGCATTTGCGATAACCTACTTTTAGCAACTTATCTTTCTGCAAAATGTCCGGTTTGGTTCGCGCCAGCTATGGACTTAGACATGTATTTACATCCTGCAACAAAATCTAATATTCAAAAATTGAAGGATTTTGGAAATGTAATGATTGATGCAGAAGTTGGAGAATTGGCAAGTGGTTTATATGGCAACGGAAGAATGGCTGAACCTGAAAAGATTTTTGATAAAATTTCAAATTTCTTTCATCAGGATTTGAAATTCAAAAATAAAACTGTACTTATTTCAGCCGGTCCAACTTATGAAGCTATTGACCCTGTAAGATTCATTGGAAACCACTCAAGTGGTAAAATGGGATTTGCATTGGCTGAAGAATTTGCCAATCAAGGTGCAAATGTTATTCTTGTTTCCGGTCCAAGTAAAGAAAAGATAAGTCAAAGTAAAATTCAGAGAATAAATGTACAGTCCGCTGAACAAATGTTTCAAGAAATTACAAGCCGATTTAAAGAAACTGATATTGCTATCATGAGCGCTGCTGTTGCCGATTATACGCCTGTTTTAAAAAGTGATATAAAAATCAAAAAACAGGAAGAAACATTTACCATCGAACTTACCAAAACAAAGGATATCCTTAAACATTTGGGAACAATCAAAGACAAACAAATTTTGGTTGGATTTGCCTTAGAAACCAATAATGAGGAAGAAAATGCTTTAAAGAAATTACATTCTAAAAACCTAGATTTTATAGTATTAAACTCTCTGCAGCATGAAGGTGCAGGTTTTGGACATTCAACAAATAGAATTAGTATTTTAAAAAAATCCGGTGAAAAATTAGACTTCCCTTTAAAAACAAAAGAAGAAGTTGCAAAAGATATCGTTGAACAGGTTAAAGAAATTTTGAATGACTAAATATATAATAACTGTACTCTTTATTTTATTGAATTTCTATAATTCATTCTCACAGGATTTGAATTGTAGAATAAAGATAAATGATGTGCAAGTACAAATTGCCGATAAATCTATATTCAGAGCCTTAGAACAAAGACTAACTGAGTTCATGAATAATACAAAGTGGTCTGGTGAGAATGTACAACAATTTGAGAGAGTTGATATGAATATTGAAATAATTTTATCTTCATACGACCAAGCAACTTATGAATACAAGGCCTCTGCAATTGTACAAAGCAGAAGACCAATTTTTGGATCAACCTATTCTTCTACTGTTCTAAGTTTTAATGATGAAAATTTCGATTTTAAATTTCAGGACCAGGACCGTTTAGAATTCCAGGACGGAAATCATTTAAGTGATATTTCTTCATTAATGGCATTTTATGCTTATTATTCATTGGGGCTGGATTTTGATTCTTTTGGAGAGGAAGGTGGAACAGCACTTTTTAATAAGGCTTTTCAAATTGCCAACGTTGCTCAACAAAGTAGCAGCAGAGCCGGTTGGAAACCATTTGAAAGAACAATCAGAACAAGATATAATCTGGTTGACAATATTTTAAATGAAAGATTCAGACCATTAAGAAAAGCATATTATATTTATCACAGAAAAGGTTTAGATCAATTTGCAAAAGACCCTGTTGCTGCAAGAAAACAAATTTTCGCTTCATTAAATGAAGTTAAAAAAGTATTTAAAATTGCTCCGAATACAGTAATGTTACTGGTATTTTTCGAAGCAAAAAGTGATGAGCTCATTAATATTTACAAAGGCGCTGATGAAATCGAAAAACCAAAAGCCATTGAAATATTAAGTGAAATCAACATATCAAATTTGAGCAAATACGAAAAAATCAGGGGCTCCTAATTTTACCAAAATATAAACTTCAACTTTCAATTCTTTTTTAAGGAATTTCTGCTTAAATCGCAATATATTTATTCTTATGTCAGATTTAAGCCATGGCCACAGTGAAAAACACTTTAGTGGTAGCGAAATTGTTAGAGATATAGTTATTGGAATGAGTGATGGCCTCACTGTTCCTTTTGCACTTGCGGCCGGATTAACAGGTGCTGCTCAAGGCAATGCCGTTATTGTAACTGCGGGTTTAGCTGAAATTATTGCAGGTTCAATTGCAATGGGTTTAGGCGGATACCTAGCAGGGAAAACAGAAATCGATCATTATGATTCTGAACTAAAAAGAGAATATTATGAAGTAGACCACTACCCTGAGAAAGAAAAAGAGGAAGTTAGAGAGGTTTTTGAAGACTATGGATTAAGTCCGGATTCTCAAATAAAAATTGTAGAAGAATTAGCTAAGGACAAAGATAAGTGGGTAAAGTTTATGATGAGATTCGAATTAGGATTAGAAAAACCTGATATCAATCGTGCTCGTCAAAGCGCTTTAACAATTGGAATTTCCTATATCATTGGAGGGATTGTTCCATTGAGTTCATACTTTCCTTTCTTTACAGATAATGCACAAGATGGATTCTTTTACTCATGTATTGTTACAGCAATAACCTTATTTATATTCGGATACTTTAAAACAAAAATTATTGGACAACCTCCATTAATGGGGGCAATTAAAATTCTTATGATTGGAGCTTTAGCAGCTTCCTCTGCATATTTTGTTGCTAACTGGATTAATTAAAAATTTGAATCAAAATGAAAATTAGAAATTATAAACGTACTCTATTTTTTATTATTTCAATTGGTTTAATGATTTCATCTTGCAATCAAAGATTTTGGTTCAGAAGTAAAGTAAGTAAAGAAAAAGACAGCAGTAATGTTGAAAAAGATTATCATATCATCTGGTAAATAAAATTAAATGAAAAAAATTATACTTTTTATAATTATCCTTATTAGTACAACTGTTTATTCAAATGCTCAACAAATTGAAGTTGGAAAAATAAATAACGGGGTGTTCGAACTCAGCGATAATTCAGAACAACTAGTAAAAGCAATTGAATGGACTTTTAGGGATGGAACTAAAGTTGTTGAATTAAAAATTGAACAACTACAAAATGCCTATTTTTTAGTTGCAACTTGTACGTATCAAAACAGAAAACGCCTTGCAGCAATTGATTTAGATATGGAAGGAAATTCATTTGTTGTAAAAGAGGATGCATTCTTTAAAACTTGCTCCGCTGTTGCTTGTGAAACATGCAGATACTTTCTGGAAAATAATAAAATAGTAGCCTGTAAATGCGAAGAAACAGGTAGTATAAGCAATCACTGTCATTATAAATCTTCTCCTGCAACATCTTTTATTACAAATTACTACAGAGCATTAAAACTTAAACATGACAAATGATAGAAAAAAATGAAAATAGCCACCTTGTTTACTTAAAAGAATGTATTGGCTATTATGGCGAAGAAAAAGCATTATCACCTGTAAGTAAATGGTTAAACGGAAAACTTGAATTTGCTGAAGAAGGTCATTTAAAAGTTTCATTTATTGTTAAAGAAGAATGGTTAAATCCTTTTGGTACATTCCATGGAGGTATGGCTGCAGCAATCATTGATGATATTATAGGAACAACTGTATATAGTCTTGGACTTAAAGAACAATACAGTACAGTAAATTTAACTATCGATTATTTATCATTTGCATTACCCGGAGATACAATTATTGTTGAATCAAAAGTTATAAGAAAAGGCATTGCAATTATGAATGCTGAGGCCTTGATTTATAAAAGAAAAAAACTATTGGTTAAAGCCAGCTCTAATTTAGTTAGAACAGGTAAAGCCGCATATCAAAACTAAACAAAACCTTATGATGAATAATATGAGAATCTTCATTTTTTTAATTACTCTACTTCCATTTATGGCAACATCACAAGAACAGGAAAAACTGAGCATTGAGAAACTTTGGAAATTGAACAGAGTTTCTGAACCACAATTATCACCTGATGGCAAAATGGTAATTTATGGAGTAAGAACTTATGATGTAAAAAGTAATAAAAGTACCAATATTATTTATAGTTGTACAAATAATGGAGAACAATTAAAACCCATAAGCACTTCTAAACAAAATGCATCATCAGCAAGATGGAGACCAGATGGAAAAAAAATTCTATTTCTTTCCAATACTGAATCAGGAACTCAATTATTTGAAATGAATTTAGATGGTACTGAAGCAACTCAAATTACTTTCATCCAAGATGGAATAAATGGTTATCAATATTCTCCTGATGGTAAAAAATTAGCTTATACAGCAGATGTTAAACTTGACCTAGAAGTAAAGGAAATTTATCCTGATTTAGATAAGACCAATGCCAGAATAATTGATGGATTACTTTACAGACATTGGGACTCATGGCATGATTTCAAATACAGCCATCTATTTATTGCAGAATTGGAAAATGGTAAAGTAAAAGGAAATCCAATTGATATCATGGCAGGTGAAAAGTATGATTGTCCTTTGCAACCACATGGAGGTGATGATGATTATACATGGAGTAAAGATGGTTCGATGTTGGCCTATTCTTGTAAAAAGGAAATTGGCACTCAAGCTGCATATTCTACAAATAGCGATATCTATGTATACAATCTAAAAGATAAAAGTACATTCAATGCTTCATTTAGAAATACTGGTTATGATAGAGCGCCACAATTTTCTCCTGATGGTAGTAAACTTGCCTGGTTAAGCATGAAAAAACCGGGTTATGAAAGTGATAAAAATAATCTGAAAATATTCCATTTAAAACCAATCAATACTGATGAAAAATCAGGAATTAAAGCTGCAGTAGAACCGGTTGAAAATCTTACTTCAAATTTTGATTTTACTATTGAAGAATTTCAATGGATGGACAATTCTAAAGTTATGTTTACTGCCGTTAAGGAAGCAACAAAAAACTTCTTTATTTACGATCCTAAATCCAAAAACATAAACAATATTGTTCAACTTACAAAAGGAGAACAAGACTTTACAAGTTTTTCTTTTGGTATGATTTTGAAGAAAGGAGTATTGATTACTAATAGAACCAGAATCGACTTTCCAACGGAAGTATTTTCAATAGATCTGACTACTGGAAAAGAAAAACAAATCAGCTTTGTTAACTCAGAAATATTAAAAAACACCAAAATGGGTAGAGTTGAAAAAAGATGGATAAAAGCTACTGATGGAAAACAAATTTTAACATGGGTAATTTATCCGCCGGATTTTGATGCTACCAAAAAGTATCCAACTTTATTGTATTGCCAAGGAGGACCTCAAAGCCCGGTTTCACAAGGATTTAGTTATAGATGGAATTTTCAGTTAATGGCAGCAAATGGTTATATAGTTGTTGCACCAAACAGAAGAGGTTTACCTGGATTTGGTTCAGAATGGAATGATGCCATTCAAGGTGATTATGGAGGGCAGTGTATGAAAGATTATTTAAGTGCTATTGATGCAGTATCTGCTGAACCTTTTGTAAATAAAGATAGATTAGGTGCAGTGGGTGCAAGCTTTGGAGGCTTTAGTGTTTATTGGTTAGCTGGTCATCACGAAAGGAAATTCAAAGCTTTTATAGCACATTGTGGCATGTTTAATATGGAAAGTTGGTATGGTTCAACAGAAGAAATGTTCTTCGCTCAAAATGATAATATTGGTCCTTACTGGAGTCAGGCTCATCCAAATAATTTCGATTCATCACCACATAAATTTGTACAAAACTGGAATACTCCAATTTTAGTAATCCATAATGAAAAAGATTTCAGAGTTCCAATAACTCAAGGAATGGAAGCATTTACAGCTGCCCAAACAATGGGTGTACCAAGCAAGTTTTTATACTTTCCGGATGAAAACCATTGGGTAACAAAACCACAAAACAGCATATTATGGCAAAGGGTGTTTTTTGAATGGTTAGACCAATGGCTTAAAGACATTCCACAAAAAAAATAATCTGTTTTACATAAAAGAAAGAGGCTCGATTTAATTAATCAAGCCTCTTTTTTTATGGGGTTGGTAAAATCCAATCCAAATAGTTTCCCGGATGAATAATTGAAAATTCACTTTCTGGATAATTTTCGCGCCAGGCACTAGGAGCTTTAATCTTGTTGGTTTGTTTCCATTTCATTTCGTATGCAAATAGGTTTCCATCACGCTCTTCAATCCAATCGATTTCCTGTTGCTGGTAAGTTCTCCAAAAATAATTATTAGAACTCATTCCCATATAATTCTGGTACTTTATCCGCTCCGAAATCACATAGTTTTCCCAAAGATCACCAATATCATTTCTTATACCTATCGGATTAAAATTTGCGATAATTGCATTTCGAATTCCATTATCAACAAAATACCATTTGTTACTTTTAGAAATTTCTTTTCTTAGGTTCTTACTAAAGCCCGAAACTTTAAAAATCACAAAAACCTTACTTAATAAATCAAGATACCTTTCTACAGTATTCTTACTCATTGACAATTGTCTTCCCAATTCCTCAAGTGAAACCTCCTTCCCTATTTGAAAGGCAATTAACCTAAGTAAGTCAAACATCTTGGAGGAATTTCTTAATCCATCCAACTCAAGAATATCTTTTAGTAAATAAGATTGTATTAATTCCTTTAAGTATGATGCCTTTTCATTAAAACTAGCATATTGTAATAATTCAGGATAAGAGCCATAAATTAATCTCTCCTCAAGATTTGAATAAGTTTGTAT
>JBMLOK010000406.1:0-1893 GCA_049243005.1 Bacteroidia bacterium
ATACAAGTCAATCTGATTTTCCAATTGTAAAACGAATTTGGACATGGGGAAACGGAGATTCAACTGTATACACCCATCCCGATTCGGTTTTCGCAAGGTATCTTTATCAAACGCCACCTGCCAATCAAGCTGATGGTTTCTTTTTAAGATTAACAATTCAGGATTCTGAGGGTTGCAGGTTTTTTAATTCAAAAAGAATTTTCTTATCAAAGCCACTTCCTGATTTTTCATTTTTACAAAAGAAAAATTGTGTAAAGGATACCTTTATTTTCACTCCAAAACCCGATGCACAAATGGGTTTAGGTGCTTTGAGTTTTGATTGGAAAATATTGGGGAATTCAATTACTTCAAGAACAGCTTCACTTCAATATTCAGGTGATACAATTTTACCCGTACTATTAAGAGTTACGGATGTAAATGGTTGTAGAGATAGTATTACTAGAAATGTTCCTATCCTGACAGGACCTCCAAAGGTTTTGTTTGATGCGAATCCTAAAGTTATCAATTGTCCTGGCCCACCAATTTATTTTACAGATTTTAGCACTGCCGGTTCAACACCAATTCTCTCTTGGCAATGGAATTTTGGTGATGGTGGTCAATCTGATTTACAGAATCCTGCAAGGATTTATTTGTTAGCAGGAACTTATTCCGTTTCATTAACTGTTACCGATTCTTTGGGTTGTAAGGCAACGCAATCTATTCCTGATATGCTTGTGATTGGGGGTCCCAAAGGAAATTATTCAATTACACCCGATTTTGGTTGCGCTCCTTTAAAGGTTGAAATGAAATCAAACTCTACAAATGTTGTAAAATTTGAATGGGATTTTGGTGATGGAATTTTAGATACAAATGCGAATACCAGTCATGTTTATACCAGAGATGGAAGGTTTATTCCTAGTTTAACTTTGGTTGATTCAGCGGGATGTAAAATTGGTCTGCCACCTATTGATACAATAATGGTTTTGCCCAATCCTCAAGTAAGTTTTTCGGTTAGTAAAAAAATTAATTGTTTGGGGGCAGATGTTGAAATCACAGGGAATGTTACAAGTGTAAATCCGGTAACAAGTTATTTATGGAAGATTGATACAAACTTCTTTTCATTTCAGGGTCCTATCAATTACAATTGTAATAGGGTAGGAGATATTCCTGTATTGTTTGAAGTTACTGATATCAATAACTGTAAAGGAATACTAATTGATTCATTTGCGATTCAGGTTTTCAGAGATTCTATTGCTCCTTTAAAGCCAACTCCTTTGCGTGCAAGTGTGGTCAATGACGAACAAGTTGATTTTTCTTTTTATCGTTCTCCAGAAGCCGATTTTGATCATTACCTCATACAATTCGATTTCAATGGAGAAATTCCAAATCAAACTAGAACCATTACAGATATTTTGGATACTGTTCCCGTTTTTTCTAACCTAAATACCAGATTTTATACCTATTCCTATAAAATGCAAACGGTTGATGCTTGTAGGAATTTTTCTGAAATGTCAGAGAAACATACTACTATGGAATTAAAGGCTGAAGGTATAACGAATGCTGTTTCATTAAAATGGTTGCCTTATTTAGGTTGGGATACAATTTGGGCTTATGAAATTTTCAGGTTGAACACTACAAATAATTTGTTTGAAAGAATTGGAAGAGTTAATGATACCACTTTAAATTTTATTGATTCGCAAACCTATTGCCATAAACTGTTTACTTACAAAATTAAGGCAATCAATAGTTCTAAAGCTTCATGGAGTGATACTGCTTCTGCCATTCCTTTATTTGATGCCAATACTCCAAACACAAGAACTTTAAGGGTAACTGTTGAAGACAATGGAAGTGTTTTACTGCAATGGTTTAAACGTAAACATAAGTATCCTTTTAAGTATGTTATTAATAGATATT
>JBMLOK010000407.1:0-1754 GCA_049243005.1 Bacteroidia bacterium
AAGCGAAAATAAACAAACCACCACTCATTAAAGGAATGCTGATATTGATTAAAAACCTTTTGCTGTTATGGTCCCAGTAGGAGAGACCTTCTTTTTTTGCTTTTCTTAAACTGAACCAAATGCCAGTAAAAATAGAAGCACCCATGACCAAAGTACCTGTTAAAAGTAATTTGAATAAAGTTTCCATTTCGTTTACATAAACAAAGCGGTAACCAAAAGGTGTATTGGGATAATAAATCAATAGATAAGCCACAAATGCGCCAATAAGTGCATAGGTTCCGGCAAATACACCCGAGAGTCCACTTAAAGAAATAAAACGTGATGAACGCTCCATCAGTTGTCTGATGGAAGCTAAATCCTGCTCATAATTATTGGTTTCTTTCATTTTTGAAAGTGCTTTGTGTTGCAAAGTTAAATTAATAAATGAGATACGCAAGTGGTTTTATGAATTTTGATTTAGTTGATGATTTAAATATTGAAGGAATTGCTTAAGTAGGTTTAAATTCCTTTAACAAATTTCAGTTTAAACTTGACAAAAAGGGGTTGGTCAACGATAGAGTCAATTTTTATTGCATCTTCAAATTTTACATACCTGCATTGGAAAATTTCTCTCCAGTATCCTTCAATTTCTGAGTTGTCGTTCAGTTTTATTCCAGAGAATTTAACTTGGTATTTTAAGGTAGTGCTATCAAATTGGTTTGGGACATCTGCTGAGCCATTACTGGGTAAATAATCAGGGAAACTTCCATCTATATAAAACCACGGATTTTGAAGATAAATGGAATCATTATTTATAAAAATAAGATTTAACGGGAAATTAACAGGGCTGCAACCTGATTTCATCAGGTCTTTATATGTGACGCAGGCTTGAAATCTATTTTCAATGTTTGATTTTTGTATTAAAAACCCGGGATGTGAAATAATTTGGGAAAATGATAATGCGTATTTTTGTTCAGGTGTAACTTCGGGAAAAAAATTATATTTCTCAAGAATTTCAAATTCATAATAGCCTTCTTTCAATTCAGGTAGATTAATTTTAGTATCTTGTTTGCAAGACACCAACATCAAAATAAAACAAAAAATGAAGGCTATTCTCATACTTAAGTTCCTTTAACAAATTTCAGTTTAAACTTAGCAAAAATGGGTCTGTCAATAATAGAGTCTATTGTAAACTCTGCATCCTTGCCATGAGTAATATACCTGCACTCAACGATTTCACTCCAAAATCCTTCTAAATCAGAATTTTTAGATAATTTTAAACCGATAATATGAGGTTGGTATTTTAAAGTCGAATCAACAAATACTCTTGGCCCCCATTGGCCATGTTGAATAAAACCAGATCTGCTTCCATAAATTTTACATGGTGGTTTTTGAAAATAAATTGAATCATTGGAATGATAAATAATTTCTAAACTACAATTAAATGGATTACAACCTGGGTTATAGATGTAATCATAATAAGTTACACAAGCTGAGAAGGTATTTTCTTTTATGGATTTTTTAATTAGAAAGCCT
This sequence comes from Bacteroidia bacterium, assembly GCA_049243005.1. GTDB lineage: Bacteria > Bacteroidota > Bacteroidia > UKL13-3 > UKL13-3 > CAISCU01. The sequence goes on from JBMLOK010000407.1 coordinate 1,516, forward strand.
GGATTAGAATAAATTTGAGCTGAATGAACGGCTTCCGCAAGGTAACCAGTTGAATCAGGCGGATAAACATACTTTTCTAATAATTCAAACTCATAATATCCTTCCTTCAATTCCGGTAAATTGATTTTAGTATCTTGTTTGCAAGACACTACTATCAGAATAAAACAAAAAATGAAGGCTATTCTCATACTTAAATTCCTTTAACAAATTTCAGTTTAAACTTGGCAAAAATGGGTTGG
>JBMLOK010000408.1:0-1085 GCA_049243005.1 Bacteroidia bacterium
TTAATAGAAGAAATTTCAAAAAGAAAAACCTTTGCCATTATTTCCCATCCGGATGCTGGTAAAACAACATTAACAGAAAAATTCCTCCTTTTTGGCGGTGCTATTCAGGTTGCAGGTGCTGTAAAAAGTAATAAAATCAAAAAAACTTCCACCTCCGATTTCATGGAAATTGAAAAACAACGTGGAATTTCGGTTGCTACTTCGGTAATGGCATTTGAGTACAATGATAAAAGGGTTAATATTTTGGATACTCCCGGCCACAAAGATTTTGCTGAAGATACTTACAGAACTCTTACTGCTGTAGATAGTGTTATTTTGGTTGTTGATAGTGTTAAGGGGGTTGAAGAGCAAACCCAAAAACTAATGGAAGTATGCAGGATGAGAAATACTCCTGTTATTATTTTCATTAACAAAATGGACCGTGAGGGTAAAGATGCTTTTGATTTGTTGGAGGAATTAGAAGAGAAGTTAAATATTTCAACCAGACCTTTATCGTGGCCAATTAACCAGGGCTCCAATTTCAAAGGCGTTTATAATTTATACAAAAAAGAATTAAATCTTTTTGAAACCAATAAAACTCAATTGGCTGATGTTGTAATTAATATTACTGATTTAAACTCAGAACAACTAACTCAACATATCAGCGAAAAGGATGCGAAGAAATTAAGAGAAGACGCTGAATTGATTGAAGGAATTTATGAGCCTTTTGATATTGATTTGTACCAAAGTGGTTTATTGGCTCCGGTATTTTTTGGAAGTGCCATCAATAATTTTGGTGTTCAGGAGCTTCTTGAAACATTCTTGGAAATTGCTCCAAGTCCGATGAGCAGACAAGCTATTGAAAGACCGGTTTTAGCAAATGAAGAGGCATTAACAGGATTCGTTTTTAAAATTCACGCGAACTTAGATCCAAACCACAGAGATAGAATTGCTTTTATGCGCATTTGTTCCGGAAAGTTCGAAAGAAACAAATTTTATTACCATACAAGAAGTGGTAAAAAATTAAAATTTGCCAATCCTACAACCTTTATGGCTAATGAAAAAATTCTTACTTCAGAAGCTTATCCGGGCGATGTTATTGGTTT
>JBMLOK010000408.1:1185-20115 GCA_049243005.1 Bacteroidia bacterium
GAAGGAAATCCTGTATTTTTTGCTGAATCAGAATGGAATGTTACTTATGCAAAACAAGATTTTCCTGATATAGAATTCCATACCATATCTGAGTTTAACGGAAACTAAACAGAACTAAAAATGAAAAGCTTGCATTCCCTCAGAGTGCTTGTCTGCATTAGATTTACAGCGAATAATTAAGTACTCTCTTCCTGATAATTCAAAGGGATATAAACTTGCTTCACATTTTACTGGATTTCTATCTTTTCCAATAAAATGTATCTCATTTAAATATTGGTCGTGGGTTAACTCAGAATTTTTTTTCGATTCTAAATCTTTAATTGATTTATCTGAAATAATATCATGCAAACTTAGGTTTAATATTTCTTTGTTGCCATAATCTAACATTCTTGCTAAACTAATACTGCTTGTAATAATTGATTGGTCTTTAACACGAATAATCATTACAGGATAAGGTGATGTTTTAAAAATTCCGGTAAATTGTTGTAATGCTGAAACCTCTAAAAGATTTTTATTAAAAATTATAATAAATAACCAAATAGAACTAAGCATAATATAAACCGCAATTTTGAAAGAGTTAACTAGATTTAACTGCGATTGATTCAGGTAATTTTGGGCTCCTTCGGTAATCTGACTACCAATAAAAAAGATTAAAAATGTTAGAACCAAGTAAATGCTTATGGGTAAAATGGTTCGTTTTATTGCGTAATTTTCAAAATAATCGTTCGCGTTCATAGTTGGCAATTTAATTTAATGCTATCCGGTTTTCAAGATAAAACAATATTTCCGGAAGTATTTAAAAAGATAATTTATCTTTTAATACTAAAAAAAATTAAAGAATAAATGATACAAAACAGCTAAAAACTACATGAAAGTAAATATATTATAAATTAAATTTGATTAGAAATTTACTTTTTAAATCAGGTCTTTTATGCCAAACGAAAAACATTCTCCTAATATCAATCAAGATTCTAGTGAAAATATGCTGATTGAGATTAGTGCAGATGGCTTTTGCAGCAAAGTTAACCTTGCAACCTGCAGCTTAACAGGGTTTGAGTTAGATGAAATTGTTGGTAAAAAATTTAAAGATTTTGTTGATTTAGAAGAGTTTAAATTAAAAGAAATTGAAACGGCAATTTCAACAGGAAATGGTTTTGTAGTTAATTTTGAAGGAAATTTTCGAAAAAAGAACGGACAGAAATTATTCATTTTATGGTCTGCTTATTGGTCTATTCGAAACAAAAGTTTGGTCTGTATTGGTAAAGATCTTTCTATTACAGAACAAAAATTAATCAAGGCCAATAAAGAATTAAATCTATTAAATAGAATAAACGATTTACTTAGAACCGGTATCGAAGGAAAGGACTTATTAGACTTGGTTTGTAATACCATAATTGATGAAGGGAAATATCATTTAGCATGGTTTGGTCTATTTTCTCAGGAGGATGGAGAATTTACTCAATTAAAACCCTTATGTAAAGCAGGACTTTCAAAGTTAGTTGATGATTTAAATTTAGATTTCAAGTTTAATAGTCAGCCATTTGATCCATTTATAGAGTCATTAAAAGTTAAAATTCCTTTACACGAAAATTATAAAAAAGAGTTTCCAAATATTTCAAACAATAGTTTAGTTCTTAAAAAGGCAGGTATATCAAATGCTATTTTTATACCAGTAAATTTTGGTACAATAGGTTATGGAATTTTAAATATTTGTTCGATTAACGATAAGCCATTTGATTCTCATGAAATTCAAATTTTAGAGAGAATAGCAGAAAACATCTCATTAAATTTACGCTACAATGCATCAGAGCAACTAAACTCTAATAATAATTGGAAAATAGGTAAAATTAATTCTGAACTCGAATTGTTGAATGAAGTTAATAATATAATCCTAAGAGAAAAGGATGAAGAAAAATTACTTAACGAAACCTTCCAATTAATTTTAACAAGATCAAAATATAAACTCATTTGGTTATCTTCATTTAAAAAGGAAGAATTACTTAACCTTGAGATGATACCTCAGAAAATTTGGGGAGAAACAGCATATGCAGATTCTTTGGTTATTGATTTCAAAAATCCACTTGCTTTAAAAGGACCAACAGCAACGACAGCTTTAACCGGAAAAACCAGTGTTGTTAATTCAACACAATCAAATCCTGAATATATTTTATGGCGAGAAAGAACAGCATTATTTGGAATCAAATCGAGCATTTCTTTATCATTAAATTTTAATGCCCCACAACAATGTGTTGTTTGCATCTATTCAGATATTGAAAATGCTTTTGATGCACATGAAATTGAAATCCTTGAAAGAATTATCAGAAACTTGAGTTATGCCATAAATTCAATTAATGAATCGAAAATTAAACAAGAGTTTGGTATTTCGTTGGAATTTTCAAATAAGCAATTGATGGATTATAAATTTGCATTGGATAAAAGTGCATTGGTTTCATCAACAGATATCAATGGTGCTATTTTATATGTAAATGATAATTTTTTAAATTTTTCAGGATATACAAGTGATGAGTTGATTGGAAATACTCATCAGATGATTAATTCTAAATTCCATCCAAGAAGCTTTTGGACGAATTTATGGGATACAATTCTTTCCGGAAATATTTGGTCGGGTGAAATTAAAAATATCAAAAAAAATGGTGAGTTTATTTGGTTGGATACTACCATTATTCCTTTAAAGGATGAACATGAAAATATAGTTCAGTTTTTGGCAATCAGATATGATATTACTGGCACAAAGAAGTTAAGTGAAAGGAATCAGTATATTAGTTTTCTTGTTGATTCAACCCAGGATTCTATCATCGGGCTAAATAGAAATGGTCAAATAACATCATGGAATCGTGGCGCAGAGAAAATTTATGGATATACAAGTATTGAAGCTGAAAACAAACAATTATTCGAGTTACTTCCAACAGTTAATAAAAACGAAGAACAGAGTTATATTTCCAAATTGCATTCTAATAGTAAATTGAATGAAACATTTGAATTGTGGCGAATCAAAAAAGATGGAAAAACTGTGCCACTTTTAATTACTCTTTCCTCAATTGAAGATGAAGAGGGGAAAATAATTGGTATTTCAGAAATAGCAAGAGACATAAGTGGTATTAAGGAGTCTGAATTAGAATTACAAAAGCAAATTGAATTTTTAAAGGAATTGTCGTTCATTAATTCTTTTGAAATAAAACAGGAAATTTCTAAATTAAAAAGTTTGGCCTTTTTTGTACAGGATAAATTAAATGATTCAAAGGAATTGGATGAGGTATTTATTCAAGCAAATAGGTCATTTACTAAACTAAATCAATCTCTTGATAAACTAAATAACATGATTGTTTTACCATTGGAGAAGAATAGTTTGAAGCTTCCTGAGAATATACAATTATCGATTGAAAGGGTTTGTATAATAGATGAGGATTTGAATCAAAGTGCTACAATAAAAGCAGAATTATTGAAGGTCTTCAAGGAAGATTCATTGATGTTTTTCACCGAGATTGATTCGGCATTGAAACAAATGAAAAAAAAGAAAATGGATGAGACCTGCTTAATTATTTTAGACACCAAAACAGATAAAGGAAGGGCTTGGGATTTCTTAAAACAGCATGAATTGTTGAGGTTTAAATCAAGAGTAATTTTAATGTCTGATGAGATTCCTGAAAATTCAATAGAACGAGCTAAAGATTATAAATGTGTTGGAAATTATGTCTCAAAACCGTTTCGCGAAAAAATGGCACAGGATATAGTTGGTGGAAATATTTTGATTTGGAATAATGATTAATTCAAACTGTACCATTCAGGTTCAGTTGAATTTTAAAAGGTTAGCTTATGGATGAGCAAAAATTTACTTACGAAGAATTATTAGAGGAGAATATTAAATTAAGGAAACAACTTAACTCAGTTTTATTAAATCCTTATCAAGAGCTTACTTCTGACAAAAATATTTCTAGTATAAAAGTATTCGAATTTTTAAACAGTTTAGGTGTTGGTGTATTGGGTGCCGAGCCAAATTCAGGGAAGTTTATATATGCAAATAGTGAGATTGCTAAATTAACCGGTTATTCAATTGATGAAATGCTGGAATTAGAGGTTTCAAAATTTCATCCCTTGGAAAGTCTTGAAAAGGTATTGGGAATTTTCGATAAATTAGTTAGTGGAGATATTTCAAAGGCGCTTGAATTACCTGTAGTTAGAAAAGATGGAAAAATCATATATTTTGATGTTACAGCTACAATTTTTTTATTAAATAATACACCAATTCTGATTGGTTTATTTACCAATGTTTCAGATTTAGTAGAAAATAATAAGGTACTATTTAAAACAAAGGAGATGTACAGCCAACTGGTTGAATCTTCCTCTGACGGAATTATTATCTGCGAACAAGGCCGTATTATATTTGCCAACCCATTGGCTTGTGGTATATTTCAATTAAAAGCTAATCAATTAATTAATAATAGGGTTGAAGATTTCCTTGACAAAAAGGGTTCATTAAAAATTGATGAATTAAAAATTCAAAGGGAATTAGGGAATCTAGAAGCATTTAAGTTTGATTGTAAGGATAGTCATTCAAGCGTTTCACTTGAGATTATTTCAGGTAAATTTAATTACCTGGGTCGAGATGCCGAATTAGTTTTTATAAGAGATATTTCTGAAGTAGCTGCAATTGCTGGTAAAATTCGTGAGACTGAAAATAAAAGTGAGGCAATATTTAAGGCATTACCTGATATGATTTTCAGAATCAATAAAGAAGGATTTCTGCTAGATTATTATTCAATTGAAAAAGGTGATTTGTTAGTTACTCCTTCTGTTTTTATCGGCAAAAAATTGAGTGATGTTTTACCTCCAGATATTGCTGAAATATCAATGTCAAATATTAATAAAGCGATTTTAAACAATGATATTTATTCCTTTGAATATTCTTTGGAATTGAATGGTACTTTAGAGTATTTTGAAGCAAGAATTTCTCCGGTTAGTGAAAGTTCAGAGGCTATTTCTATTGTTAGAAATATCACACAAAGAACTATTTTACAAAAGGAAGTATTAGAAAAAGAGAACCTATTTAAAACAATTGCAAATAATTCAAAAGATGTTATCTGGATTTATGATTTAACGAATAACAAGTTTACTTTTAATAGTCCGTCTGTTTTTAACCTTCGAGGTTATACTCCAGAGGAAGCATCTACTCAAAAAATGGAAGATGTTTTTACTCCTGAAACTTTAAAGATGGTAAATGAACAATTACCAAAAAGATTAAAGGAGTTTTTGAGCGGAAATCATTTGTCTTCCAGTTCTGTGGATGAGTTTATGGAATACCATAAAAATGGCAGTATCATTCATACAGAAGTAAATACAAGCTTTTTTGAAAATACTGATTCTTCTTTTTGTGTATTAGGTATCACCCGTGATATTACCAATAGAAAAAATTTAGAGAGAAAGGATTTACTACAAAAGGATGTACTTGAATTAATAGTTACCGGTAATCCTTTAATTGAAACATTCAAGAAAATTGTAGAGGCAATTGAGTTTGATCTACCAGGTTCGCAGGTTGTAATATTGACCTATAATGCTAAACGAGAAACTTTAGATTATGCATGTGGGGGCAATTTTTCAAAAGAATATCTTCAAGCATTTGATGGTATTAAAGTTGGCCAAGGTGTAAGAGCTTGTGGTCATGCGGTTTTTGCCAAATCATTGGTCATAACTGAAGATATTTTAAAAGATGCAAATTGGGCCTCATTAAAAGAATTAGCAATTGCTGAGAATCTGCGCTCATGTTTTTCACTTCCAATTTTGTCTTCAGATGGCTCTGTTTTAGGAACCTTTGCGGTTTATCATAAAATCCCTTATTCGCCAACTTCGGAGAAATTGTCTTATATAGAAAGTTTTGTAAGCTTAGCAAGTATTGCTATTCAAAGGTATAATAGTGAAAGTAGTTTGCGAGAAAGTGAAGATAAGTTTTCAAAAGCATTTAATGCAAGTCCTGATAGCTTTTCAATTACAACTTTTGAAGAGGGTATTTTTATTGATATTAATGAGGTTTTTCAGGAAGAATTTAAGTATTTAAAAGAGGAGATAATAGGTAAAAATTCCAGAGAAATTAATATTTGGGCAGTAACTGAGGATAGGTTAAAATTCAGGAAAATGCTTGAAAAGACCGGGAAAGTGAGAGATTTTGAGACTATTTTATGCGATAAAAATGGCAATCGATTATATTTTTTGATTAGTTCTCAGGTTATACATTTATCCGATGGTTCAAAATGTATTTTATCAAATTCAAGAAATATAACTAAGGCAAAACTTGAACAACAGGAAAAGGAGCGCCTTATTCAAAAGGAAAAAGAAAGTAGTGGAAGAATTGTAGATATTCTTGAAACCATTAGCGATGGTTTTGTTTCTATCGATAAAGACTGGAAGTATACCTACATGAATATCAAGGCTGGAGAAATATTAAGGAAACATCCGAAATCTATTGTAGGTAAAGTTTTTTGGGATGAATTTCAGTCGAAAGAAGATTTAACTTTTAAACGTGCTTGCTCTGAAGTAATGGAGAAGAGTATCATTAAACTAACTACAGATTATATACCAGAATTTGATAAATGGCTTGAGTCAAAAATATACCCTGCACCCGAAGGTATCAATATCTTTTTTAGAGATATCACTGAGCAAAAAAAGGCAGAATTAAAATTAATTGAAAGCGAAATCAAATTCAGGAATCTGTTTGAATCAACTCCAGACGGAATTATATATTATGATGAACAAGGAAGAGAAGAATTATTTAATTCAAGCGCACTTAAAATTTTAAATATTCAACAACAACCGAGAGTTAAAGTCACAAGTGATGATGTTCCATTTGTCATAGTCAATCAGGATGGTGAGGAAATAGATTATTTTGAATCCTCAACATTTAAAGTATTAAAATCAGGAATTCCTGTTTATGATAAAATATATGGATTAAGAAGGAAAACTACCAATGAAACTCTTTGGTTAAAAAGTAATGTAATTCCTTTTAAGGATGAATTTAATAAAACTAAAGTTTTCACAAGTTTTGCCAATATCACAGAACAAAGGCAAGCTGAAGCAGCTTTGCATAAAAGTCAAAGGGAATTAAAAAGAGCACATGAACTTGCCAAATTGGGCAACTTTAAACTTGATATTGATAATTTAGTGTTTACTGGTTCAGAGGAAAGCTTAAAGATATTGGGCTTTGAAGGTGCAAGTAGTATTAGTATAAAAGATATTGTTCGAATTACACACCCATCAGATAAACATTTATTAAACAAGTATTGGCACCAATCGTTAATTGGAGTTACATTTAATTTTGAACTTAGAATTTATTCTTCGGGCAAAGTTAAATGGTTAAATTTATGGGGTGATTCCGAATATTCTTCTTTCACTGGAAAGCAAGAAGTTTTGGGAATTGTAATGGATATTACTGAAAGAAAAACAGCAGAGTTAAATGCAAAAAATGAAAAGGAGCGACTTCAGACTTTAATTGAAACCATTCCTGATTTAGTGTGGTTGAAAGATCCTACAGGTAAATATATTTTATGTAATCCCCAGTTTTCAAAACTGTATAATATGGAAGCCTCTGAAATGGTAGGTATTTCAGACTACGAATTAATGAATAAGGAGCTAGCCGACCATTATTCAGAAATCGATAAACAAGCTCTTGAAGCTAATGAACCGGTTAAAAGTATCGGACAAATGTCAAGGCCAGGTTATGAAGAAGACCTGATTGTTGAAACGTTTAAAACCAAATTGTTTGATACAGAAGGAAATTTGGTTGGTATTCTTGGTGTAGGAAGGGATTTAACTGAAATTACTAGTGCCTCCAATGCTTTAGTGGAAAGTGAAAGAAAATTAAAAGAAGCCCAACATTTTGCTAAAATGGGAAACTGGGAGCTGAATTTCAAAACCAATTCATTGCTTTGGTCTGATGAAGTTTATAAAATTTTCGAAATAGATAAATCAATTTTTAGTGCAACTTATGAAGCTTTTATAAATGCCATTCATCCTGATGACAGAGAGCTGGTAAATTCTTTGTATACTAATTCATTAAAGTCAAAAAAGCCCTATGATGTAATCCATAGATTACTTATGCCTGACGGAAGAATCAAATATGTTCAGGAAAAATGTTCTTCTTCTTTTGATGAAAATGGTGAACCAATTCGTTCTGTAGGAACTGTACAGGATATTTCAGAAATTCATTTGGCTCAACAAGCCTTGAAAGAACGAGAACAAATTTTAAGTTCAATTCTTGATACTGTGGGTAATGGAATTTTCTTGATTAATATTGATGAAAATAGAGAATTCAGATTTCAAAGTATCAATAGAATGATGGCTAAAATTATTGGTGTTGAAGAGAATATTTTAAAAGGTAAAAGATTTGTTGAGATATTACCTGATAGCAAAAATGTAAATATTGCTAGATTAAAATTTGATGAAGCCATTAAAGAAAGAAAAACAGTAAACTGGGAAATAAATGGGCAAAGAAGTGGAGAGTTTTTTACAGGAGATGTAAATATTGTACCCGTTTTTGATAACCAAGGAAACTGTGTTTATATTGTTGGAGCTATACATGATATTACTTTACGAAAAAGAGCTGAAGAAGAATTAAGTCTCTTAAATCAAATGCTTGAACAAAGAGTTTTGGAAAGAACAGAACAATTAGAATCCGCCAATAAGGAGCTTGAATCATTTGCATATTCAGTTTCTCATGATTTACGTGCACCTCTCAGACATATTGATGGTTTTACAAAAATACTCCGTTCTAGCTTGACCCAAATAAATGAAGAATCCATCAAGTACTTCAATAAAATTGATGATGCAGGCAATAGAATGTCAACAATGATTGATTCGTTATTAAAATTCTCAAGATTAGGTAGACAATCATTACAAGTTACTAAGGTAGATTTTAATAAAATAATAGAACAAATAATAAAAGATGCAGAACCTGACTTACAAGGACGTGATATTGAGTTTCAAGTAGATTCATTTCCATCCTTTTTTGGTGATAAACATTTACTTGAAATGGCATTTAACAACTTAATTTTGAACTCAGTAAAGTTTACCCAGAATAAGAAAAATGCATCCATACATATAGGTAATTTTGATGCTGGTGATGATTATATTGGAATTTTTGTAAAAGACAATGGTGCAGGATTTGACATGGCTTATGTAGACAAACTTTTTGGAGTATTTCAAAGATTGCATTCTCAAAATGAATTTAGTGGCACTGGAATAGGACTAGCAAATGTTCAGCAAATCATAAAAAAACACAATGGGTTTATTTGGGCTGAAGGTCAAGAAAATCTTGGAGCAACTTTTTATATTAAATTAAAAAAGAACTTAAATGAATAATACTTTAGCTCCGATATTATATGCGGAAGACAATGAAAATGATATTGAATTAACATTGGCTGCTTTTCAGTTAAATGGGATTAAAAATCCTCTTATAGTAGTAAGAGATGGTCAAGAGGTTTTAGACTATTTAAATTATAAAGGTCAATTTGCTGAAAGAAATGTAGAACATCCTGTTGTTATACTGTTAGACATTAAAATGCCTAAGGTTACCGGAATAGAAGCACTGGCTCAAATTAAATCAAATGAGGAACTTAAGATGATTCCGGTTGTCATGTTAACTTCTTCTGCTATGGAAAGAGATTTAGTGATGTCTTATGAATTAGGTGTAAATGCTTATATTATAAAGCCAATTGATTTTAATGAATACAAGGAAACGGTTGAGTCTATAGGTTCTTTTTGGGTCTTAAGAAATAAAACTATCTGATATGAATCTACTAAAAATACTTGTTCTGGAAGATGATGAAAATGATTTTGAACTGTTAAAAATCTTTCTGGAAACCAACCTTCAACATAAGCTCTTAATTGAGTGGGTAATGAATCGGGAAGGGTTCAATTCGGGATTAATTGAGTTTAAACCTGATTTGGTTATTAGTGATTATAACTTAAATAATTTTACAGGTTTTGATGCACTCGAAATTGTAAAATCAACAGACCCTTATCTACCTATAATTATGGTTACGGGCGCTTTATCTGAAGAAACTGCCGCCGATTGCATCATACGGGGAGCATGGGATTATGTTGTTAAGGGCCGATTACATCGATTAAATAGTGCAATAGAAAATGCCCTTAAATTAAGAAGTGAAAAACTTCGATTGCGTAAAACCCAAGAAGAACTTAATATAGTTAAAGATAGCTCTGGTGTTCAGGTGAAACTGCTTTATGATGCACTTGCCCGTATGCCCAATGCTATTGTTATTGCCGACAAGGAAGGGACAATTCAGTTTGTAAATAATAGATTTACTGAAATGACAGGCTATGAGCCTGAAGAAGCTGTTGGCCAAAAGAATAGTATTCTTAAATCAGGTAAACATGATGATTCTTTTTATAAGGAAATGTGGGACACATTGCTTGCAGGAAAAGAGTGGAAGGGTGAGATCATTAACAAAAAGAAAAATGGCGAATTGTTTTGGGAGGAAGAATCTATTGCCTCTATAACTGATGATAATAATGAAGTAGTTTATTTTGTTTCCTTAGGACAGGATATTACTGAAAAGAAATTAGCAAGTCAGGAACTTTTAAGAGCCAAAGAAAGAGCTGAAGAAAGTGATAGACTTAAGTCCTCATTTCTGACAACAATGAGTCATGAACTCAGAACTCCTTTAAATGCAGTAATTGGCTTTAGTAATCTTATCGATGAAAATATGCCGAAAGAAGAAATTTTGGAACTCTCAAAATTAATCAATGAAAGTGGTAACAATTTGCTCGAAATTATTGAATCAATTTTTGAAATTTCAATGCTTCAATCCAAGGAAACCAAAATCGATCCTCAGGAAATTTCTATTCTCGATATTTTCTCAAGAATTAAAGTAGCTCTTGAAACAGAAATTAGGATTCACAATAAGCGAAATTTACAAATCATTTATTCTCCTTTTCCTAATTCAACCGGCCTCCGTTTTACTACCGATAAAAAGCGACTCCTTCAATTATTAAGTCAGTTTATTAGTAATGCAGTTAAGTTCACTGAAAAAGGAAAAATTGAATATGGTTATAGTATAGATGAAACAGGCATTAGATTTTTTGTAAAGGATACAGGCATAGGTATTTCTCAGGATAAGGTGGATAAGATTTTTGATGTTTTCAGGCAAATAGATGATTCACATACAAGAAAACAAGGGGGATTAGGATTAGGTTTGGCAATTTGCAAGGAAATTGCCAAAATTTTAGGTGGTGTTATTCATCTTGATACTGCAGAAAATGAAGGTGCTACATTTAGTTTCACTCTTCCGGGCGATTTTATGACCTCAGTTTCTAATCCGGTTATAGAAAAAAAATCTGAAGAACTTGAAATAAATCTTACTGATAAGCTTGTTTTAATTGCTGAGGATGATCAAATGAATTTTGTGGTTTTGCAGAAATTAATGAAGAAAATGAACCCAATAATTATTTGGGCAAAAGACGGTGCTGAGGCCGTAAAATTTGTTGAAGAAAATCCAAATATTGACTTGATTCTTATGGATGTTAAAATGCCAGAAATGGATGGAATGACAGCAACTCAAATCATAAAAGATAAGTATCCAAATATTCCAATTATTATGCAAACTGCTCATTCGCTTGAACAAGAAAGAAATGCTTGTTATGCGGCTGGATGTGATGGTTTTATTACCAAACCAATTAGAATACCGGAACTGGTTGAAGCTTTAGTAAAGTTAAAATTGGTTTAACGAGTTTTTCTTAAAAAAATAAATGCATTCGTTTAATTCGCAGCAAATGAAAAAACGAATGCTACTTTATTCTTTAATTTTTATGATTGTTTTGATTATTTCTATCATTCTCTATCTTCAAATGCCTCAATTTGGGGCTTTGCCATCTGGTGAACGTTTAGAAAGAATTAAAAAATCGCCCAATTATAAAAATGGGTCTTTCCAAAATTTAATTCATACACCTGATTTAGCTGAAGGCACAAGCTATTTTGATATACTTAAGGCTTATCTTTCGTTTCCCAAAAATCTTGCTCCACCAAAAGAAATTCCTGCTTTTCAAACTGATTTAAAAAGCCTTCCTGATTCAGGAATTTATATGGTTTGGTTCGGACATTCATCATACCTTTTAAAAGTAAATGGAAAGTGCATTTTAGTTGATCCGGTTTTTAGTGGAAATGCTTCTCCTGTAAGTTTCTTCGGTGCAAACTATAAAGGTAGCAATAGGTATTTTGTAGAAGATATGCCAAGTATTGATGTGGTTTTACTTTCTCATGACCATTACGACCACCTTGATTATGAAACAATACTAAAGTTGAAAGAAACTTCAACAAAATTTTATTGCTCTTTAGGTGTTGGCGCTCATTTAAACAAATGGGGAATTTCTGATGATAGAATTATAGAATTTGATTGGTGGGATTCTGCCAAAATCGATTCCGATATTCAAATCACTGCAACTCCTGCCCGACATTTTTCAGGTCGTGGTTTAAAACGTATGCAAAGTTTATGGTCATCATTTGTATTAGAAACTAGTAATACCAAGATTTTTGTTGGTGGCGATAGTGGTTATGATAGTACTTTTTCTAAAATAGGAGAAAGATTTGGAGGTTTTGATCTGGCAATTTTAGAATGTGGGCAATACAATAAATACTGGCCTTATATACATATGATGCCCAATGAAATTATTCAGGCAGCAAAAGATTTAAACACCAAAACACTTTTACCTGTGCATTGGTCGAAGTTTACTTTGGCATTACATCCATGGAATGAACCAATAAAGGAAATCAGCAAATTTGCAAAAGCAGAATCAATACCTCTTTGTACTCCTTTAATTGGAGAATTAATAGAAATCAATAAAACCTATCCTGATTCTGTTTGGTGGGAATTCTAATGTCATAAAGTTTTAATTTTATTTCTTATAAAGTGTAACAATTGTTACATAAAAAGGTAAGATGTATCAAGCCATAACCTGAGGCTGGTCATAATTATGTAGTCTGATGCACATTAGCTTTGTTCATGAAATCAAGACGGTTTCATCACAAAACTAAGGATATGAAAAGACTCGTAATTTTAGGTGCAGGAACAGCCGGAACAATGATGGCTAATCACCTTCACAATGAACTTAAAAGACCCGATTGGGAAATTACTATCATTGATGAAAAAGAAGAACATCACTACCAACCTGGTTATTTGTTTTTACCTTTTGATATTTATTCTCCAGAGGATATCATAAAAACTATTGATGAATTTGTGCCAAAAGATGTGCATTTAATTCGCTCCGGTATTCAAAAAATTGTACCTGAAGAGAATAAGGTTTTATTAACCAATGATGATGTTTTACACTATGATGTTTTAATCATTGCAACCGGTGCTAAAATTGCTCCTGAAGAAATAGAAGGTATGCTAAGTAATGCTTGGCATCATTCTGTTTTCGATTTTTATACATTCGAAGGTGCTTTGGCTCTTAGAAATAAATTGAGAACTTGGGAAGGTGGTAAATTATTAGTGCACATCACCGAAATGCCAATTAAATGTCCTGTGGCACCTTTAGAATTTGCATTTTTAGCTGATTCTTTCTTTAAAAATAAAGGCATGAGAGACAAGGTTGAAATTACCTTTGTTACTCCTTTAAGCGGAGCTTTTACCAAACCTAAAGCAACCGAAGCTCTTGACCATTTATTAGCTGAAAAAGGTATCAAAATTGAAAGTGATTTTGCTATTGAAAGCGTTGATTCTATTAACCGCAAAATTATTGATTATGGTGGTCGTGAAATAGAGTTCGATTTATTAGTAACTGTTCCTACAAACAAAGGAGATGCTGTGATAGAAAGATCTGGAATGGGTGATGATTTGAATTTCATTCCTACAAACAAAGGCAGTCTTCAATCTCTTAAACACGAAAATATATTTGTAATTGGTGATGCATCTAATATTCCGGCTTCAAAAGCTGGTTCAGTTGCTCACTTTGAAGCAGAAATCCTCACAGAAAATATTCTAAGGTTTGTTAAAGGTGAACCGCTAAAAGAAGAATTCGACGGTCATGCAAATTGTTTCATTGAAACTGGTGGTGGTAAAGCATTATTAATCGACTTTAACTACTCTCACGAACCAGTTGAAGGAACATTCCCATTCCCTGGTGTTGGACCATTGAGGTTATTAAAAGAAAGCAGAATGAACCACATGGGGAAATTAGCTTTCAGATGGATTTACTGGAATATGTTACTCAAAGGAACTCATATACCATTTGTTTCAGCTACAATGTCTGAAGCAGGAAAAGATTACGAACATTAATAAAAACAACTTTAAAATTATAATTATGGAAAAGCAATATGCAGGAAAAACCATTCAAGTGAATGAAGAAGGATATTTAAAAAACTTCAGCGAATGGACTCCGGAAGTTGGCGAAGAAATCGCAAAAGAAAATAACATCACTTTAGGTGCCAGACACTGGGATGTTTTGAAATATTTACAAGCAGAATTTAAGGCTGAATTACCTATCAGTATTAGGAAAATTGGAAAGAGTAATGTGGTTGATATCAAAGAATTTTATGCTTTGTTTCCACAAGGACCACTAAAAACAGCAAGTAAAATTGCAGGTATTCCTAAACCAGCCAGTTGTTTATAATTAAGAACCTTTAATAATCAATAAAATGAGTGAGTATAATGGTGAAATAAAAAAGATGATGATCATCTTATCAAAAGCTACTTTAGAAAATGTTTATGCAGCTTTTGTGTTGGCTAATGGAGCAAGAATGGAAGGTATTGAAGCAGAAATATTCTTTACATTCTTTGGATTGGAAGCGGTGCACAAGAAAAAACTTGAACATTTACACGTAGCAACAGTTGGTAATCCTGCTATGCATATGCCAACAATGTTGGGTGGTTTGCCCGGCATGGAAGCTTTGGCTACGAGCATGATGAAAAAGGAAATGGAAAGAATTGATATGCCTGATGTGCATGAGTTTTTAGATATTCTAACTGCTTCAGGAGTTAAATTGTGGGCTTGTAAATTAGCTATGGATATGTTCCACTACAAAAAAGAAGATTTATACGAAGGGGTTGATGATGTAATAACTGTTGGTGACTTTTACAAACAAGGTTCTGTTTTAGGAACGCATATGTTGTTTGTTTAGGTTTACTACTAGGAACAAAAGAAAAGCCATCGGAATTCCGATGGCTTTTCTTTTTGTAGCTACTAAAAAAAGCGACTACAGTTTAGTTTCTGCTAAGATTGTTTTCTCGTCTATCAATCCTTTGTGTTCCCATACTTTCTCACCATTGTGGTATAGTTGTAAAACTGGGATTGCATCGATTCCCATGCTTTGTAAAAGATTTGCGTTTTCATCAGCATCAACTTTTAATAGTTTAAGTTTATTGGCTTTGTCTTGGCTGATTTTTTCAACTATTGGTGCCAATTGCTTACATGGCTTGCACCATACTGCATTGTAATCAACCAATACATATTCTTTATCACTTACAAGTTTTTTAAATGCTTCCATTGTAAGTCCTGAATCAGCTGATTTTTCTGCTCCGGCTCCTGCTTCTAACTCAAATCCTTCCGCTCTCCATTTCATAATACCGGGCATTTCATATACGGTTTTAAATCCCTGCTCTTTTAAATAAGATGCAGCTGAACTACTTCTTCCTCCAGATAAACAATAAACATAAACTGTTTTGGTTTTATCTAAAGTTTTAACACCGTCTTCAAAAGCATTGCTGTTAATGTTCATATTTTGGGCGCCCTTAACATGGCCTTCCGAAAACTCTTCAGGTGTTCTCACATCCACTATTTGAGCATTTTTATCTTCCTCAATCAATTTCTTAAATTCAGCAGCACTAACTTTTCCTCCTCCAGTTTTAGTTCCCGAAGCGTTTTGACAAGCTGCAAATGTGATTGTTGTAATAAGAATTACAACAAATAGACTAATATATTTATTCATGTTTTTAAGTTTATTTATCTTTATTATTTCGCAATATCTCTAAATTTAAGAGTAAAAAAAACATTCATCTTATTTGATTAAAATGAATGTTTACTTGAAAAATCGAATACTGATTTGCAAATATGTTTAAGCAAATTGCTCAATTTTTTGTTTCAAATGATTGGCAGGAACAACTCCTGATTGTCTCCATTTAATTTCTCCTTTTTGGAAGATGATCAGAGTTGGTACACCTTGTATTTGATAAGCTTGTGCGGCTGATGGATTTCTATCAACATCAACTTTAATGATGCTGGCTGTATCTCCAATTTGTCCTGCAAGTTCTTGAAGAATAGGTCCCATCATTTTACATGGGCCACACCATTCTGCTGAAAAGTCTACAAGTACCGGCTTTTCTGAATTAATGATTTCGTTAAATGTCATTTTTTGATTTATTATCTTGTTGAGGAATTGCACAAGTGCCACCAAAACAACCTTTGCCCATAATTACCTGGTACCATAAAAATGCCAGTATGGGTAACATCATCCAGTTTTTGTCCATGATTAATTGAATACTTATGGTAGCAGTCATAATTAATCCAAGAATTCTGGTGAAACTCCAGTTTCGGTAAACTTGTAGAATAAAATTGTTCATCTATTTTTCGAATTTTCTCATGTTCATCCAGCTACCTCCGTTGTGAACATTTGTATATCCTGCACTCTTTAAAATTCCTTTTGCACTGGCACTTCTCATACCCGAAGCACAACAGGTAATGATTGGCTGATCTTTGTCTTTTAGTTTCTTTAAGTTTCCAGCAAGTTGATCAACCGGAATATTTATCGAACCTTTAACATGACCTCCTCCAAATTCAGATTTACTTCTAACATCAATTATAATTCCACCATTAGCAAGTAATTCTGCGAAGTCGGCTTTAGGACCTATTCCTAAAATTGATTTGATTGTATTTAACATATTCTTATTGATTCAATAAATAATTTACACTTGTCCAGCCACCACCATTCTGACATTCAATTCCATGCTGTTGCAAAAATGCAGTAGCCTGGCTGCTTCTTCCGCCCGATGCGCAACAAAGTACTAAGTTTTCTTTTCCTCTAAATTCTTCAATTCTATCAGGAACTTCCATCAAAGGAATATTAATACTTCCAGAAACATGTCCTCCCATAAATTCCATTGGAGTTCTTACATCAACGATTGTTTTTTCTTCTGCTTTTAAAGCTGCAACTAATCTATCCATCTGTTTTAATTGTTTTACTTTTTGTAATTGATGATGCAAAATTAGATTGCTTTTACTTACTAAAAAGGAACAATTGTTACTTAATCAGGAAAATTATTGATGAGGGTTAATTTATTTTAAAATACCAATTTGTTCAAACTTATCAAAAACATTCTCATTATGCGGAGCGTCGGCTAATTCCGGGGTTAAATCCTGGCCTGCCCAATGCTCATAATGTTTACCATCGCGCCATAACCTACTTTTACTTACATCGTAAATTTTACCTTCAAAGGCTACCCAAATTTCAGGCTTATCCTGTCCATTTCTTAATGCAAGTTGTGCTCTTGTATAAGTTGGATATTCATTCATAATGGTATTAAGATGGTTTTTTAGGATTTCTCTTAAAATTTGGTTTGAATTTCTTTTTGAATCCTGAACTCTGTTTTTTTTCAGGTTGATATTCCGGCGCAGCTCCCAAATGTTCAGGCAAGGCACTTTTATCCAAAACTCTTTCTATCAATTGTTCAATATGATGAAAACGTCTTTGGTCTTTTTCATTGATAAAGGTAATGGCTGTTCCGGTTGATTCCCCTCTAGCTGTTCTTCCAATTCTATGAACGTAATCCTCAGGATCCGGCGGTACATCAAAGTTTACAACCAAATCAACACCATCAACATCAATTCCTCTTGATAAAATATCTGTTCCAATAATGATGTTCAGCTTTTTATTTTTGAACTCATTCATGATATCTTCTCTTTCCTTTTGTTCAAGGTCGGAGTGAAATGATTTTGCCTTTAATCCCAACTTTTTAAATTCAAATTGTAGACTCTTTACTTTCTCTTTTGTAGATGCAAATATGATAACACTTTGATAAGATGTTTCTTTGAATAAATGGTGAATCAATGGAAGCTTTTGACCATCATATGTCATATAAGCCATTTGATTGATACCCGCTGCCGGTTTTGAAATAGATAAACTTATCTGTTCGGGTTCATGTAAAATTTTGTTAGCTAGCGTTCTGATTTTAGGTGGCATTGTTGCCGAAAACATCAATGTTTGTCGGTCTTTCGGTAGGTAACCAATAATTTTAACAATGTCTTCGTAAAAGCCCATATCAAGCATTTTATCGGCTTCATCTAAAACCAAATGTTCAAGATGATTGAACTTAATTTCTCCGGTAACCAATTGTGAAATAAGTCTACCTGGTGTTGATATGATAATGTCTGCACCTTTTAACAAAGCCTTTCTTTGCTGCTCGTAAATATGTCCGTCACCACCACCAAATATAGCTGTTGAGCTCACATCGATATAATAACTAAATCCTTGTACTTGTTGGTCTATTTGTTGCGCAAGTTCCCTTGTCGGAACCAATATCAGTGTGTTTAATCCTTTATGTCCTTTTGCTGCTATCTTATTTAAAATAGGCAATACATAAGCTGCTGTTTTACCTGTGCCTGTTTGTGCACAAGCAATTAAATCATAATGGTCTAAAATAATCGGAATTGCTTTTTCCTGAATGGGAGTTGGCGTATAAAATCCCATGGCATCTAATCCATCTAAAAGCGGATATTCAAAATAAAAATCGTCAAATGTCAAAATCTGTATTCAATAAGTTTCTAAAATACAATAAAATTTCGAAAGAGACTAAATTATCGGGTTAAAACAGTTGTAAAACCCGATAATTATTATAAATATGACTATTTAACCAGGTTTTTTGAAATCAAGTATTCGGCAATCTGGACTGCATTTGTAGCAGCACCTTTTCTTAAATT
>JBMLOK010000409.1:0-19704 GCA_049243005.1 Bacteroidia bacterium
ATGTTAATAATTTTCTTAATATTCCGACCGAATTAGGATAGCTATTTTTATTACACTCCTGAAAACCAGCAACTAAAGTGATTTTTTCTCAAACTATTTCTTCATTACAAGAGGTTTTGGCTTCCCAAAATCTCCAAAATAGCAGTATTGGGTTCGTTCCAACCATGGGTGCTTTGCATGATGGGCATCTTTCTTTAATTAGAAAAGCTAAGCTCGAAAACGACTTTGTGGTTTGCAGTATTTTTGTAAATCCGACTCAATTTAATAATTCTTCAGATTTAAAAGCATACCCAAGAACGATTGAAGCCGATATGAAACTTTTGGCTTCAGAGAATTGTGATTTGTTATTCTTTCCAACTGTCGAAGAAATGTATCCAGATTCCTTAAAAAAAGAGTCGGCCGATGATTATGGTCACTTTATCCATGTACTGGAAGGTAAGCATAGACCAGGCCATTTCGATGGAGTTGTAACTATTGTCAATAAACTCTTTTCACTGGTTAATCCTAATCAGGTTTATTTTGGACAAAAAGATTATCAGCAATGTTTGGTTGTAAAGGAATTAATTCGAAGAAATCATCCTAATATTATATTTCATCAGTGTGAAGTTGTAAGAGAGCCTGATGGATTGGCAATGAGTAGCAGAAATGTAAGATTAAGTGAATCTGAACGTATTTCTGCTCTGCAATTATCCAAAGCCTTATTTCATTTGCAACAAAATTGGAATTCAGATTCATGGAAACTTGAACATCAAAAAGCAATTGATTTGATTTTAGCTGATGGGCGTTTGGAGCTTGAGTATTTTGAAATTGCAGATAAAAATACTTTGGAAAAATTAAGCGATTTTAGTCATGATGCTGTTTGTTTAGTTGCTGCAAATTGTGGAGCTACCCGATTAATAGATAATGTTTTACTGGCATAATCAAATTTTTTTCCAGTATTTTTGGTCCAATACTCATGCGTCAGGAAGAAAAATTTAAGTTAGAAGTTCAAAAGAAGATTGCTGAAATTGATTTCAGGCAGCATGTTGGTGCATCTTTAGATAGCCTTGAAAGTAAAAGGAAAGATTCACTTTCTTGTTTTAATAATCTTGAATTAGCCAAATTAAGGGCGGCTTATACCAAATGGAAAGTAAATGAGAATTTGGATAAATTTCTGATTGACTTTGAAGGCTCTATTGTTAGAAAAGGTGGTAAGGTAATTTGGGCCTATGATATCTTGAATGCTCAAAATGAAGTTTTGCAGATTATTCAAAAGCAAAAAGCCGAAAAAATTATTAGAAGCAAATCTATTTTAGCTGAAGAAATTGAACTTGATTCTTTTTTAAACTCAAAAGGTATCAATCATCATTTAGCAGATGTTTCAGACTATATCCTAAAACAAACAAAAAAGAATCCTTATAATTTTATTACACCAACAATTGAAGATTCATTTTCTGATGTAAAAAGCAGATTAAATCAATCAATTAGAGTTTCTCTTGATGCAGAAGAAAGTGAAATGTTATCTGATATTAGGGAGGAGTTAAGGTCTGAATTTCTTCATGCAGATTTAGCTATAACCGGTGCTAATTTTCTTATTGCAGATAGTGGTTTGGTTGCGATTTCTGAGGATTCTGGTGCCGCTCGATTAAGTTTTGCCTTTGCTAAAACACATATTGTACTAGCTGGAATTGACCAAATAATCCCGGGTTTGAATGAGTTAGATTTATTCCTATCTCTTTATTCAACTCATTCTAAAGGAAAAGTATTACAAAGTTTTTCTACCATAACAGGTCCAAGAGATAGGGATGATTTTGATGGACCTGCTGAGTTTATTGTTATTTTAATTGATAACGGACGATCAGAAGTTTTGGCCTCACAAGATCAAAGACAGGCTTTGTCATGCATAGATTGTGGTGCATGTAATAATGTATGTCCTGTTTATAAAACCATTGGAGGTAATAAAACTTATTTGCAACACCAGTCGGGTCCAATTGGTCAAGTAATTCAGCCATTAAAAGCAGGATTGGATAATTTTGGTTTCTTAAGTAACCATACTACTTTCTGCGGGAAATGCACAGAGGTGTGCCCAGTAAATATTGATTTACACAATCATTTATTAAGAAACCGAAGAGATTTCGTTAACCAGGGACTTGCTAGTAAAGGTGATAAATTAGCCTGGTATTCTTGGAATAAATTAATGTTAAGCAGGAAAAATTTAAACAGACAAACTACTTTGAGAAATTTCACCTTTAAATCCTTCTTTAAAAAGGATTGGGGAGAAGAAAGAGAGTTTCCTAAAATAGTAGAAAAAACATTTAATCAGATTTGGCGAGAACAGAAAGGACTATAAAAGTGAATTTATAATCGTTTCAACTTGCATGTTTTCAGCCTCTGCCTTATAGTTTTTGATAATACGATGTCTTAAAACCGGAATTGCAATTGCTTTAATATCTTCTATATCCGGTGAGAATTTTCCTTTTGATAGGGCTCTGCATTTTGCTCCAAGAATCAAAAACTGACCTGCTCTAGGTCCGGCACCATAACTTATATAATCTTTAACCATCTGAGTTGTGAACTCAGAACTTGGTCTGGTTTTAGAAACAAGTTTTACAGCATATTCCATTACATTATCCGGAACAGGTACTTTTTTTACCAACTCCTGAAATTGCAGAATATCAGCTGAATGCATTATTTTTTGAAGCTCTGTTTGTTTCCCTGAGGTTGTACTTTTAATTACTTCCAATTCTTCTAAATAAGAAGGATAATCAAGTATTAAATTAAACATGAAACGATCTAATTGTGCTTCAGGTAATGGGTAAGTTCCTTCTTGTTCAATAGGATTTTGAGTAGCAAGAACAAAAAATGGAGCATCAAGTTTGTGAAGTTTGCCACCAGCAGTAATAGATTTTTCCTGCATTGCTTCAAGTAAAGCTGCCTGCGTTTTAGGTGGAGTTCTGTTTATTTCATCTGCTAAAATGATATTAGCAAATAAAGGTCCTCTAACAAATCTGAAATTTCTGTTTTCATCTAAAATTTCAAAACCAGTAATATCACCCGGCATTAAATCAGGTGTAAACTGAATTCTATTGAATTTTAAATCCAATACTTCTGAAATGGTTTTTACCAATAATGTTTTTGCAAGTCCCGGTAAACCAATTAAAAGAGAATGGCCATTAGAAAATATTGATATAAGTAAATTATTAACAACCTCGTCTTGTCCAATAATTACTTTACCAATTTCATTTTTTAATTCCTGAAATTTCGCACTAAAAGCTTTTGCAGCTTCTGCATCATTTGAATAAACTGTCATTCTGCTAATTATTTTCCTTTAGAAACCCAATCTGAAACTTGTTTGCAATTTGCAAAAGGGCCATTTACCTGAATATAAAATTCCTTTCTATTCTTTTCAACCCATTTTTGAATAGCATCATTTTGCTTTTTGTTGAATGCCATTCCATTAAATTTCTGGTAGTCATCCTTTAGGTTTGCTACATGAGGAGGTGTTTCGCTTTTTAAATAATAAATTCTCCAGGCCTTTTTCTGTTCAGGACCGGGTAAAAACATTAACTCAGGTTCAGACATTTCGCCAGGTTCTAAAGATGAAATGCTTAAGTAAACATTTTTATCAAGTTCATCTACAGCAATGCGGGAATTTCCTAATCCACCTGAACCGATAAAACCACCTGAACCTTTTGTTTCAGCGTCATCAGAGAATTTTTGTGCTGCCTTTTCGAATGAAATTGAATCAATTTTTATCAGTTGTATAATGCTATCTAATTTTTGGCGAGCCAATTCCATATCAGTGCTATAAACTTTTGGCATAATTAAGATATGTCGAGCATTTACTTCTTCACCTCTTCTTTGAATGGGTTGTACAATATGATAACCATAAGTAGTTTCAATGATTTTAGAAATACTATCTGGTTTTAGTCTGAAAGCAGCAGCTTCAAATTCAGGAACCATCATACCTCTTCCGAAGTAACCAAGTTCTCCTCCATTACTGGCTGAAATTTTATCGTCACTATATATCAAAGCTAATGTGCTGAATTTTTCACCACCTTCAACAATTCTTCTCCGTAGTTCAACTATTTTCTCGTAAGCAGCTTGTTTTGATTCTTTGCTAACTTTTGGTTCAATTATAATTTGAGCAAGTTCAACTTCTGCGCTATAATAGGGTAGACTATCTTTTGGATACGAATTGAAGAAGTTTTTAATATCTGTAGGAGTTACTTTAATGTCTTTAACAATTTTACGCTGCATTTCCTGAATGAGCTGGTTATTGCTAATATTTTCTCTTTGGCTATTTTTAATTTCTAAAATACTTTTTCCTGCAACTTCTTCCAATCCTTTTTCACCACCATATTGTTTAGCGAAATACCTGATTCTTTCTTCAATTTCAGCATCAATTCTTTCTTCATTAACAGGTAAACTATCAACTTGAGCTTTAATAATCATCAGGTTTTCAATGAGTTTCTGTTTCAAAATCTCACATTTCATTGAATCATGTGTAATTCCGGTTTGTTTGCTAAATTGTTCAAAAGCAACTTCAATATCCGACCTAAGAATTATTCTATCGGCAACAACTGCAACTATTTCATCTAAAACTTGGGCTTTGGTGACTTGAATTCCCAAAATTAAGCCCAATAAAATCATTAATTTTTTCTTCATATTATTCCACAAAACTCTCGATTTGTTTATTAAGTTCAGCTTCTTTTTTTAATTTTTCATTTAAATCCTTCAAAAGTTTTTTTCGTCGCAAGTACAAAATTATCTTTCTTATTTTTTCTTTTTCAAATACGAACTCAGAAGCCGAGTTTTTTATTTTATATTCTTTTATAGAAACGAGGTAAATATAAGACCCTTCTTTAATTTCTACATATTTATTGTTTTGCAAAAACTGAATTGCATCGTATGTTTTAATTGGAATTTCTTTTATAACATCATCAAAATTGAGCCAGGTTGATGGCTCGAGAAACCAGTTTTCACAAGAGTTTTTACAAATCAGGCCCAATTGATTTAAGTCGTTTTTATCATCAGATTGTATCAGTTTTTTTATTTCATTTAAGTCTTTATTTTCTTCAAGACTTTTAACGAAAATAAGTCGTACAAGGTTACTTCCAAGTTGAAAATTTTGACTATTTTCATTAAAATACTTTCGTAGTTCGTTCTCAGAGATACTAGTATCAAGATTATTATTGGTATAATTTTCTTCAAAAGAATGAACTAATAATTCTTCCTTATAATTTTGAACCATTAAGTTTATTTTATCCTCACTTATTGGCTTTTCATTTTCGGCTTCCTTTAATTGAATTTTTTTTATAAGCCATTCATTTACAAGAATTTTAAGTTGATTTATACTGTCTTTTCCATGTAGATTTAACTTTTCGAAATCAATTAAATTTTCTAATTTTAATTCCTCACCATAAGCAATTGCCAATGGTTTTTCCTTGTTGGAATTTTGACAAGAAATTAAAATCAGCATAAAAACAAAAAGTCTATACATTGCTGGCAAATCTAAAGTTTTTTCTCAGCTCATTTTATAGATTTTGTCTAATGACTTTAAACCATGTCCGCTAAACAAACTGAGTATTGATGAACGAGGTTCGACGGTTTCAGCAATTTTTTTAATTCCTGCGAAAGTTGCTGCAGATGTGCTTTCAATAAAATGCCCATTTTTTGAACACTCAATCCATGAATTCAAAATTTCATCTTCATTTACAGAAATTACCATTCCGTTGGATTTATAAACGCAATCCAGGATTTCGCTAGCCCTAATAGGATTTGCTATGGAAATTCCTTCTGCAATTGAATTCTTTTTTTCTATTGGGCTGATATTCTTATTGTTTGCCTTGAACGCAATTTCTATTGGATTACAAGCTTCGGTTTGAACAGCAATAATTTTTGGCATTTTTTCTATCAGCCTTGCCTTTATTAAATCCATGTAACCCAAATACGCGCCAATAATTAATGTTCCATTTCCTGCAGGAAGAACTATATAGTCCGGAATTTTTTCATCCATCTGTTCAAAAGCCTCATAAACAAAGGTTTTGGTGCCTTGAAAGAAAAATGGATTAAAACAATGGCTGGCATAATATGATTTTTTTGCAGCTTCAAAAGCGTGTTCAGCTGCAATTTCTCTTGTTCCATCAACTATACAAATTTCGGCGCCATAGGCTCTCATTTGTAAAATTTTACTTTCAGGTGTTTCTTTAGGAAGAAAAATTTTACAATTAATTTTTGCAGCGGCTGCATAAGCAGCTATTGCAGCACCTGCATTTCCACTGCTATCTTGTACAATATCCTGAATTCCAATTGATTTAATATGGCTTAAAAGTACAGAAGCACCTCTATCTTTGTAAGAGCCACTTGGATTTAATTGGTCGAGTTTGATGTTTAAGTCAAGCCCAAAATTATTCTCATAATTGATTAGTTGTGTAAATCCTTCACCTAATGAAATAATGTTTGAAGTACAAGAAGCTGGTAGAAATTTTTCATATCTCCATAATCCTGAGCGTTTTGTGTTAATTTTTGAGGGATTAAAATCTGCTTCAAAATCAATATCCAATAGTTCATAATCTTTTCCATGCCAAATTGGGGAAATTGGATTGAATTCTTGTTGGGTTTGTTTTCCTAATAGTCTCATTTGCTGATAAATTTAAATATTTCTAAATGATTCCCTTAACTTTTTACTAAATGCTTATATTTATCCCCTTAAAAGTGACTCTTAAGATAATATTAAGTAAAGTCTATATTAGTTTTGAGCATTGTAATAGAAATTTAGTGTTATGAAGACAATGATACATACCTTTAAAAGAATCCTTCAGCTTAGCATGTTGCTGGTGGTATTCACATTATTTAACCGTGAGGAAGCTAAAGCCTCACACTTAGTAGGTGGAGATATTACCTACCAGTGCGTTGGAACAACTCCTGGTCAGTATCTGATCACTTACAAGTGGTATCGTGACTGTCAAGGTGTTTCACTTTGCGGTTGCCCTCCGGGACCAGTAAATCCATCATGTGCAATTAACTTGCAGATTACAGGAGCTTCACCATCTTGTTTAGGAACTTCATATGGAACTGCGAGTTTAACAGTACTTCCTAATATTAGTGGTTATGATGTAATTCAATTATGTGCTTCAGCAACTTCAATTTGTTCGAATTGTGGTACAAGAACACCTGGTTCATTCACACCTGGTATTGAAATTTATACATTTCAGGGTATTGTCAATTTTGCATCTGTTCCTCCGAACTGTTGTTTAGTAAACGTGGGATTCGGCGAATGTTGCAGAAACTCAGCTATTACAACTTTGGTAAATCCAGGTGGTTTGAATTATTATGCCGGTGGTATGATTAACAAATGCGTTACTCCATGTAACTCAGCACCAACATTTACAAATGACCCAGTAGCAGTTGCATGTGCCGGACAAGATTTTACCTATAACTTAGGTGCGATTGACCCAGACGGTGATTCATTAAGTTATTCATTTGGTCAAGCAATGACTGGTCCTAATACAGCAGCTCCTTATGCTCCGCCATATTCAGCAGGTGTTCCGTTTCCTTATCTTGGAGCGCCAGGTTTATCACCACCATTGGTTCCACCATTCGGAATTAATATCGACCCAATTACAGGGGATATTCGATTTAGGCCTTTTGGTAATTTCGTAGCTAACTTAGTAATTGAGGTAACACAATGGAAAACGATTAATGGAGTTCCAACAATTGTAGGTAGAACCAGAAGAGATATTCAGTTTTATAGTAAAGTTTGTCCTGAAAACTTTCCTCCGGTTTTAAGAACTTATAATAATACCGGAACATTAACCAGTCCTCAACCAAATTTCTCATATGCAGTTTGTGCAGGTCAGCAATTATGTGTCATTATTGCAGCTGCTGATGGTGTTGCCGGATGGGATACAACAGATTTATCTTGGAATGCTCCAACAAATTTAGTTTCAAACGGAGCAACATTTTTACCACTCTATACGGTCAGTCAGCGAAAAGTTGTTGGTCCAAAACAGGATAGTTTTAGATTTTGTTGGACACCACCTGCAAGTATGGCAAACAATCTTCCATATTATTTTATTGTAACAGCTAAAGATAGAGCTTGTCCATTACCTGCAAGAACAACCCGTTCATTCGCTGTAACTGTAAGAAGAATTCCTATAGCTATTATTAATAAGATAAATAAGAATTGCGGATTCTATGATTTTACTTATACCCTTCAGAATAATGTACAGTTAAATACAGCCTATACACAGTTTCAGGTCGAGAATTCTCCAAATTCAGATAACTATACGACTATTACTGGCCAATCGGTGCTCAACCATCGATTTACTCAAGCGGGTTGGCATAACGTAAGGCTTCGATTAACAACTGTTGCTCCTCCTACGCCAAATGGTTGTCCAAATGATAATATTATAGACTCAGTATTTATTCCGGAACAAGTTGATGTAAGTGTACGTGATACATTTAATTGTCTTGGAAGTCCTGTTACAATTCAGGCTAAAGGTAGAGGTGGTGTTCCATTAGGTGCAAGTTACAGATACACTTATTATTTAGGTGGAATGAATTCAACAACTATTGCACGTGCACAAAGTTTAGATTCTAACGCAACATTTACTCCAAGTAATGCAGGAGCAAATACTGCATATAAAGTATTAATTCAGGATTTGAATAATTGTAGAGATTCTGCAGCATTTAACATTTTCACAAGGAATTTACCATTACAGGAATTAACTCCTGCCATGCGTTTGTGTCCAGGCTCTATTGATACTTTAAATGCAGGACATTCAAATAACTCAGTAGGAACATGGAGATGGAGAAAATCACCAGTTTCTCCTGTTCTTGAAGATTCCGTTTCAATGAAAATCATTCCTAAAGATAGTGGAGTTTATACTGTAACAAAAACCGATAATTTTGGTTGTGTTAGAGTTGAAAGTGCGAGTGTATTCTTTAATAGTGTTGTTCCGGTAAATGCTGGTCCGAATAGAACAATTTGCTTTAATGACGCACCTATAACATTAACTGCTACAGGTACAACTGCCGCAATTGATAGTTTCCAATGGAGAGAAGTTCCTGTAACCGGTAGCAGTCCGGTTGTATCTAATCAACCAACTTTAGTTGTTTCACCTCCGGCAACAGTAACTTATCAAGTAACTGGTTATATAACATATGGTGGAGTAACATGTTCGAATGTAGACTCAATGGAAGTAAAGGTTAATCTTTTACCTATTATTAATAGACCAACTTCTATTCCTTTATGTAGAACTAATAATATCATTTCATTACCAGTGATAAATTCTACCAATAAAACATTGGTGAATAGAATCTGGACATATCCCTCAAACCCATTAGCAATTAGCGGAAATCAGTTACTTGTTGATAATTTGAATAATTTACCTCCATCTACAGCATCTCAACCTTATGGTAATTATGTAAGAATTCAGGTAATTGATAATGAAGGTTGTTCGATTCGTGATTCATTATTAGTAGCTGTCTTCCCAGTTCCTAATATTAATGCTGGTCCTAATAGACAATTATGTGATAATCGTGGTTCACAATGGGATTTAAGACCAGGAACACAAGGATATAGTCCTAATGGTGGTGTATTAGCTTTGAATGAATTATGGTATGGAAATGGAGTTTATAAGCCAAATGCAAGTCAGAATTATTACGCATTTGATCCAAAAGGAACAGATGTTAAATATTTACCTGATACTAATATTTTGACTTATGAATTTACAACAAGTTTCCCTCCTTCAAATAATGTATTATTAAATCCAGCAGTTTCCGGAGTTACTATTGCATCTCCGGTAGGTGGTTGTATTGCATCTGATACTACAGTATTTAGAGTTGTTAAATCTCCTGAATTATTCCCTGGAGTTGGTAATCCTGTTTGTAAATCAAGTCAGGCAGTTGATTTAGATGTTGTAATGCAAGGTAGAAGAACTGTTCCTGCAAACTTAAGTACAGCTTATTGGTATTTTGATCCAATTGATCAATCTTATTCTGGCGCTTTAACTAATGGTAGATTGTTTGATCCGTCAAATCCAATCATTCCTAATTTCACAAAAGAGTATAAGTTTATTTATGCTGATACTGCTTCTGGTTGTGTAGTTACTGCTTCTGGTTCATTACAAGTTAATGCCAATCCAAATGTTGATATTGACTTCAATGATCCTAGTGATTCAGCTGTATGTTCAACTAAAGGAAGTGTAGTGTTCTTTATGGATCCTTCTGGTACAACAGATGGTGGAACAATGTTTAGTAATCCTCCGTTACCAGCAGCATTTAATTTGGCGACTGGTACATTTAACTTAAACACACCAGGAATTACAAATGGTGTTTATAATGTTAAATACTACTTTACAGATCCAAGTACATTGTGTAGTAATAGAGACTCTATTGATATCAGAGTACAATTACCTCCTGTAATAGAAATTCAATCAGGTTCAACAGTTTGTGCTTATGATGCTTCATTTAATGTAGGATTCCAGACATTGCCAGTTTCTCCTTATGGTGTTAGTTGGACAACTCCTGATGGTTCAAATGCAAACATTGTAAACAATGGAAATGCAGGTATTACTTATACAGCTTTACCTGCAGACATTACTCGTGGTACAATTACATTTATTGCTACAACTACCAATAATGATCGTTGTGCTGCTGCTACTGACCAGGCTACTTATACAATATTGCCTAAGCCTTTAGCAAGCTTTACAATTGCTCCGGATAGAGCTTGTGTGGATCAACGTTATGGTAAAGTATTAACTTCTACTTTTACTTCAGACCCAACAGGTGTAACTACTCCGAATTATTATTGGTATGAAGGAAGTTTGCCAAGTACTGCTATCAATCCTACTCCTGCAACAGATAATGTGTTTACTCGTACTTACACAACACCTGGAACCAGAAATATCTATTTAGTAGTTGAACAAGGTGGATGCACAGATACAGCAACTGCACCATTATATGCTTATCCAACTCCGATTGCGAATTTTAGTAATGATCCTTTAAGTACTACAATTGCTAAGCCATATTTTGACTTCTTTAATGAATCATCGAATGCTGATAATAGCCCATTAACTTATATCTGGCATATGGGTCCTGAAATGATTGGTGGTCCTAATCGTTTGTTATACGAAGAAAGTCCTCAAGATGTTAGATTCCCTGCAGATACAGCTAAAATTCCTGTAATGTTAACTGTAGTTAATGGTTATGGATGTTACGATTCAATTACTAAAGAAATCAGAGTTGAGCCGGATATTACTGTATTTATTCCTTCTGCTATTTACAGAAATAGTTCAGTGCCTTGTCCTTTAGAATGTAACAGAACATTTAAAGTTGCAGCTACCGGATTTGATGTAATTGATATTATGGTTTTCAATCGTTGGGGTCAATTGGTTTTCAGAACAAATGATATAAATATCGGATGGGATGGAACAGACCAGAAAACGAATCAAGAGTGTCAGCAAGATGCCTACGTTTATCAGGTAAATGCAACAAGTTTTAGTGGTAAGAAGTACTCTTACTCTGGCTCGGTTACTTTATTTAGATAAGTAAAATAAAACAAGAAAGCCCGGTGATTTCACCGGGCTTTCTTGTTTATATAAGCTTTAATATGTTGAAATTGTATAATAAAAAGAGGCTGTTTCAACGTTTGAGACAGCCTCTTTTTATCTTATATGTCTTAAATATGAAGATTTATAATTTATTTGTTTGGGACAACTAAGTCGATAATCTCTTCTTTTATTTTGTTATATCCGCCCCAAACATTTTTAATATTCTGAAATCCTTTTTGTTTAAGAATACTTGCTGCAATCATACTTCGATAACCACCCGCGCAATGCACTAAACACTCTTGTTGTTTATCAATTTCCTCAGCTTTATCAAGCAATTCGTTTAAAGGGATATTAATAGCTCTTGCTACATGACCATCTTTATATTCTGATGCTTTTCTTACATCTAATATTATTGCTTTGGGATTGTGTTTTGCATCTAATGCCAATTCCTCTGATGAAATCGAAATGACCATGTCATACCTTTTTTCAGCATTTAACCAGGTTTCAAAACCACCCTCTAAAAAACCAATGATTTGATCGAATCCAACCCGGCTAAGTCTTTCTATAGATTCTTTTTCAGTACCGGGTTTACACACCAGAACAATCTTTGTTTGTAAGTCTAAAATAGTAGCTGCCCAAATTGCATATTGTCCGTTCAAACCAAAGTTTAATGAACCCGGAATAAATCCATATTCAAAAATATCTGCAATTCTCGTATCTATAATTGTAGCACCTTGTTTAATCTCTTTCTCAAATTGTTCTAAACTTAGAGGATTATTCGCCTTGTTTATTAATTCATCAAATGCAGGATATCCTGATTTATTCAATTTTGCATCTTTAAAGAAATAAGCAGGAGCAGGACTAATTCCACTGGTTATTTCCTTTATGAATTGGTCACGACTCATTTCCTGTAAAGCATAGTTTTTTAACTTTTGCTCTCCAATTGTACTGAATGTTTCCTTACCAATGTTTTTTCCGCATGCTGAACCAGCACCGTGAGCAGGATATACAATCACTTCATCTTCAAGTACCGTTAGTTTCTTTAATGAATCATACATTTTGGATGCTAATTCTTCCTTAGTCATGATTCCATCCAAAAGGTCAGGTCTGCCTACATCACCCACAAATAATGTATCACCGGTAAATACACAATGGTTCTTACCTTTTTTATCTTTTAATAGAAAACATGAGCTTTCTAAAGTATGGCCAGGTGTATGAATTACCTGAATATTTATATCACCTAATTTTAAAATTTCTCCATCTTTTGCAACATGGACTTTATAATCAGTAATTGTATTTGGACCATAAATAATTTTCGCTCCAGTTTTTTTCGCTAAATCTATATGTCCGCTTACAAAATCTGCATGGAAATGAGTTTCAAAAATATATTTGATTTTAACTCCATTTTCTTCAGCTTTATCAATATAGGTTTGATAATCTCTAAGTGGGTCGATGATTGCGGCTTCACCATTGCTTTCTATGTAATATGCTGCCTGTGCCAGGCAGGATGTATATAATTGTTCAATTTTCATAAAGTATTTTTTGTTTCAATTTTTGGTCCATTCTTGCCAATACGATAATTATGGCACGAAATGATAATAAATTGGCAGTTTAAAGTTTATGTAATGCCTTTTTGGGCGTTGTTCCGACAAATTCTTTTAAGTAGAATGGCTCAAAATAAGCAGTATCTTCAAATTGACTTTTTACAAATTTGTTTTCTGCTTCTTTAGCCATTCCTTTTACAGAAGCATAGATATTGTTTTTGAAAACTGCATTTCCATTTGAAATTATTTTACTGAATTTGTCATTTCCGGTTCCAATAAAGTATGTTTTTGTTTCTGAAATGAATTCTGAAAATGAAGATTCATCCAAAATTTTAGCTTCAATTTCTTGAATTAGGTCCGATTTGTGGTTCCATATTCCGCAATAAACTTCCATTCTTCTTGCATCCAACATTGGAATAATGAAACAATTTTCGCTTGGATTTATTTCTTCAATCACCTGATTTTTAAGAGAATCAAGTGTTCCTATTGAAATTAAGGGAATATCTAAACCAAAACAATATCCTTTTGCAGAAGAAACGCCAACTCTTAAACCGGTATAACTTCCTGGTCCTTTTGATATGGCAACAGCATCTAGATTGTTTAAGGTGTAATTAGCTTCCTTCAACAACTCATCAACCAAAACATGGAGTTGGGAAGCATGCTGGTTGCCTTCGAAATTTTCTTTAATTCCGACAATTTTTCCATCTTTAGCTAAACCAACCGAGCATACTTCAGTTGAGGTTTCCATTAATAATATCAATCCCATTCTTAAATTCAAAGGTAAGTAAGAACTTTCATTGATAAAAACAGCCTGATTATCAATTAGGATGACTGCATCGTTACATTGAAAATTATAAGCCCTATTAAAAAATCATTATCTTGCAAAGCTCAAATGACTAAACGCTGGATTCCCAAAATACAACCCGATAAAAATATAGTTGAAGAACTTTCTAAGGCTATTAACCTGAACAAAGTTTTGACTAGTATTCTGGTGCAGCGCGGCATGGATACTTTTGAAAAGGCAAAGAAATTTTTTAGACCTCAAATTGCTGATTTACACGATCCTTTTCTGATGAAAGGAATGGATAAGGCAATTGTTAGAATTAATGAGGCCATAGAAAAAAACCAAAAGATTTTAATTTATGGTGATTACGATGTAGATGGAACTACTGCTGTAGCTACTGTTTATTCATTTTTGGTTGAAAGATATCCAAACGTTGATTTTTACATTCCGGATAGATATACTGAAGGATATGGAATTAGTTTTATGTCGATTGACTGGGCAAGAAACAATTCTTTTTCATTAATCATTGCTCTTGATTGTGGTATTAAATCGATTGATAAAGTTACCTATGCGAAAGATCAGGGTGTAGACTTTATTATTTGTGACCACCATTTACCTGGCGATGAAATTCCTGAAGCGGTTGCTGTTCTAAATCCGAAACAAAAAGATTGTACATATCCATTCAAGGAACTTTCAGGTTGTGGAATTGGTTATAAATTGATTCAGGCTTATGCCATGCACCATGCAATTTCTCCAAAGGAAGTTGAACGTTACCTAGATTTGGGTGCTGTAAGTGTTGCATCTGATTTGGTTCCAATTCTTGATGAGAATCGTGTAATGGCTCATTACGGATTGAAACGATTGAAGGAAAATCCTAACAATGGACTAAAAGCTTTATTAGAAGCTTATCCTGAAAAACCCGAATATGGTGTAAATGATATCGTATTTTTTATTGGTCCCCGTATTAATGCCGCAGGTAGAATTGCTGATGCCAAAGATTCTGTTAGGTTAATGACATCTGCCGGTGAAGATGAGGCAAGAACAATTGCTCATCAGGTTAACCAGCATAACAATGAAAGAAGGAATTTCGATCAAAGTATAACTGAACATGCATTTGAATTAATTGCAAAAGACCCTGATTTCATCAATAGAAAGAGTACTATTTTGTTTCATAAAGAATGGCACAAAGGAGTAATTGGAATTGTTGCATCACGACTTATTGAAAAGTTTTACAGACCAACAATAATTCTGACTGAGTCAAACGGTATGGCAACAGGAAGTGCGCGTTCGGTTGATGGATTTGATTTATACAGTGCGATTGAAACTTGTAGTGATTTATTAGATCAATACGGCGGACATACACATGCAGCTGGACTTACATTAAAATTAGAAAATCTGCCTCTTTTTATTGAAAAATTTGAAAAGGTTGTTGCCAAGAATATTGAGCATAGAAGTCTTACTCCGGAAATAGAATATGATATGGAGATAGATTTAAGAACTATAACTCCTAAGTTTTTTAATGTTCTTAAACAGTTTTCTCCTTTTGGTCCCGGTAATCAAAATCCCGTTTTCATGAGCAAAAATGTTTGGGATGTAGGTGATGTTACAATTGTTGGAAATAACCATCTTAAATTGAGTTTAACTCAGGAAAATGGTGGAAGAATTTTTAAAGCAATTGCTTTTGGTTTAGGCGAACATTATGAAAAGGTTGCTCAGGGAATTTCCTTTGATATTTGTTATACCATTGAAGAGAATCATTTCAATGGACATGTTAATCTTCAATTGAATATCAAAGATATTCTGTTTAAATAAAGCTTATCAGACTTTCATAAAGCCTGATTTTGCTTCATCCAATTTAATTAAACTACAGGCTTAAACTGCTCAAATGCCTGAAGGCAACTGTTGCAATAATGTAAACTTCTGCAAAGAGTTGGTCCAAATGGAGATTTCATTTCTACATTTTTACTTCCGCAAAAAGGACAATTTATTTCTTCCAATAACTCATCAGTAATTTCCCCTTTATGTTTTGGAGGAGGTGCCAATCCATGTTTTTTCAAGCATAATAAACCTCTCTCAGTAATTTTATTGGAGTCCCAAGGTTTATCAAATGTTGTTTGAACAATCGGGTTCGAAATACCAATTTCAATTAATCGTTCTTTTACCATTTGTTCCATCATTTTTAATGCAGGACAGCCGGTAAATGTTGGAGTCATTTCAACGAAAACTGTATCATTCTCTCTGATTTCAACTTTTGTGATAATTCCCATATCCACCATGGAAAGTGTAGGAATTTCAGGGTCTTTTACCACTTCAAGTGCATTCCAGATATCTTTTTCTGTATAATTGTTCATCAGCATATAAAAACAAAAATAGCCGGAATGTTTTATCAATCCGGCTATTTTATATTGATTTTTATCAAACAGTACTAGCTGTTTCTTCTTCTTCTAATACCACCTGAATCACCGCCGCTGCTTTCACGTCTTCTGAAGCTACCTTCAGGACGTTCGCCACCGCCGCTACTTCTTCTTTCACCGTATGATGAACTGCTGCTTCTTCTTTCGCCACCAAATCCACCTTCAGATCTACCACCGCTGCTTCTTCTTTCACCGCCACCGTAAGAACTTCTTCTTTCGCCACCGCCGAAACCGCCTTCAGATCTACCACCGCTTCTTCTTTCACCACCGCCATAAGAACTTCTTCTTTCGCCACCGGCACTAGATTTATCACCAGATAATTCAGCTCTAACAGTTCTACCGTTGAATTCTTTTCCGTTTAATGATTTGATAATGGCATCAGAATGTTCTGCACCTGAATCAACAAAACTATAAACGCCACTAACATCAACATGTAAATCTTTCCAGCTAACACCGGCAGAATCAGCAACCCAGTCTTTGAAACTACGGATATCAAATCCATCTTTTTTACCAAGACTTACAAAAATTCTGTTACCTCTTGATCTACCACCAAAACCGCCATCTCTTTCTCTACCACCTTCACCACGTTCTGGTCTGTCGCCTCTTGTTCCACGATCTGAACCACTTGCATTTAAGTCCGGCTCATTCATGAAATCAACAGAGAATCTTCTTAATTCAAGAGATAAAATCTTTTGAACCAATTCTTTGTGATCAGCTTCCATTAAAATATCTACCGCTTTTTGTACTTGAGCATCAAAGATGTGTTCTTCAACTTCAGTATTTAAAATGGTATCAGTGAAAGCTAATAATTTTTTATCGCGAACTTCTGTAGCAGAAGGAATCATGATTTTTTCGAATTTGATATTACTCATACGTTCGATGTCTTTTAAACGACCACCTTCACGCATGTTTAACAATACGAAAGAAACTCCTAATTTTCCTGCACGAGCAGTTCTACCACTTCTATGAGTGTAATTTTCAATATCATCAGGTAATTGGAAATGGATAACGTGGGTTAAACCTGTTACGTCAATTCCTCTTGCAGCAACGTCTGTAGCCAATAAAATTCTGATGGCATGATGACGGAAACGGTTCATAACCTTTTCTCTTTGCGCCTGACTTAAATCTCCGTGTAAACAATCGGCATTGTAACCATCTTTAATCAGTTTATCACTGATTTCTTGGGTTTCATTT
The DNA here is from genome assembly GCA_049243005.1 of Bacteroidia bacterium. Lineage (GTDB taxonomy): Bacteria > Bacteroidota > Bacteroidia > UKL13-3 > UKL13-3 > CAISCU01. Next base: position 17,474 of record JBMLOK010000409.1, read on the forward strand.
TTTGTTTTACAGAAGATAATAGCATAAATATTATCGCTATTAAAATCTACATAGCGTTTTAAAGCTGCGTATTTATCTTTAGCATGAATATTTGCGTACTGGTGAGTAATATTTACATTACCCGAATTGCTTTTTCCTACTGAAATTTCGAAAGGATCTTTCATGTAACGATTAGCAATGTTTTTGATTTGTCTAGGCATGGTAGCACTAAACAAACAAACTCTTTTTTGTTCCGGAGTATGTGAGAGAATAAACTCTACATCTTCCTCGAAGCCCATGTTCAACATTTCGTCTGCTTCATCAAGCACAACGTATTTTACATCTTTAATTTGAACGGCTTTTCTTTCCATTAAATCCATCAAACGGCCTGGTGTTGCAACAATAATGTGTGCGCCTCTTTTGATATCAGAAATCTGACGGTCAATACTGCTACCACCATAAACGGCAACGATATTAATTCCTGACTTGAATTTACTGTAAGCAGTAAGATCTTTACTGATTTGAAGACAAAGTTCCCTGGTAGGACAAATAATCAGAGCTTGTACAAACTTGTTTTGTGGCTCAATTAACTGGATGATTGGAATTCCAAATGCAGCTGTTTTTCCTGTACCCGTCTGGGCTAAACCTAAAATGTCTTGTTCAGTTTCTAAATAGACAGGAATCGACTGTTCCTGTATGGCTGTTGGAGTCTCAAACCCCATTTCCTGAATCGCATTCAGGACGAGCGCGTCTACGCCCAATTCACTAAAATTTTTCAAAGTACTTTATTAAAATTGAGCCGCAAAGATAGGTGCTTTATTCCGTAATCCCTTGAAAATGAAAAATAAAGTTTAATTATCTTTCTCTAAATGAATGAAATAGCCTTATTTAATTGAAGTTTAGTGGTGTATTATTTTATGTCATTTTTTGTTTTTTAGGGTTGATATGTGTTCAATTTCACCCTTTGTACTGTTGTTTATCAATCAAATAATCTACATCTTTGCCACACTTATCCAGAAAGACGGAGGGAATAGGCCCGGTGATGTCTTGGCAAGTCCGAATTGTACGGATAGTGCCAATACCTATCCCATTTGGGAGCTGATAAGATTGTTGATGTTACCTACACAGCCACAATTCAGCCGCTTTCAGGATAAAAAATTGCCAATTTGGCTTAAACATTTTTATCTATGAGTATAAGAGAGATTTTAAAAGAAAGAATTTTGGTTTTAGATGGTGCCATGGGTACCATGATTCAAAGACATAAACTTGAGGAAGAAGATTTCAGAACGCCAGCCCTCAAAGATCATCCACATCCCTTAAAAGGTAATAACGATTTACTTTCACTAAGTCGCCCCGATATCATTAAAGACATTCATGCACAATACTATGCTGCCGGTGCTGATATCTGTGAAACCAATACTTTTAGTGGAACTACCATTGCTCAAGCCGATTACCATTTGGAACATTTGGTTTATGAATTAAACTACCAATCTGCAAAAATCGCTAGAGAGGTTGCCGATGAGTTCACAGCAAGAGAACCTCATAAACCAAGATTTGTAGCGGGTTCAATTGGTCCCACAAACAGAACAGCTTCTCTTTCTCCTGATGTAAACGACCCTGGTTACAGAGCAGTAACTTATGATGAATTAGTAATTGCATACAAAGAACAAGTAAAAGCCTTAATTGATGGTGGGGTAGATATTTTATTGGTTGAAACCATATTTGATACCTTAAATGCAAAAGCAGCTTTGTTTGCAATTGAAGAAGTATTTGATGAAATCGGAAAACAATATCCAATTATGGTGAGTGGCACTATTACTGATGCATCGGGTAGAACTTTATCAGGACAAACAACAGAGGCATTTTTGATTTCAGTATCGCATATTCCTTTGTTAAGTGTTGGATTGAATTGTGCTTTGGGAGCCTCTGCTCTAAGACCATATTTACAGGTTTTAGCAGGTAAATCTGAGTTCAATATCAGTGCCCATCCAAACGCAGGATTGCCAAATGAAATGGGTCAGTATGACGAAAGCCCTGAGTTCATGGCTGAACAAATTGAAGTATTTTTAAAAGAAGGACTCATTAATATTATAGGTGGATGTTGTGGAACAACTCCTCCGCATATCAAAGCAATTGCTGAAGTAGCTGCTAAGTATAAACCGAGGGGATAGTTTGGTGGCTGTTGGCTGGTGGCTGTTGGCTGTTGGCTGTTGGCTGTTGGCTGTTGGCTGTTGGCTGTTGGCTGTTGGCTG
>JBMLOK010000410.1:0-4120 GCA_049243005.1 Bacteroidia bacterium
GAAAAAGGAAAAGATAATGCCATTTATTCAAAGTGATTTTAAGGGAAATTCATTTTCAAAAAACGGTCATTTTGAAACGATTTATCCTGCCCTTTTCCGAAACATTCATGTTCCTTATCAAAGAGAAAGAATCATTTTAAAGGATGGAGATTTCATAGATTTAGATTTCCTAAAAAATGAAAATTCACCTGTTCTTGTTTTGTTTCATGGCTTGGAAGGAAGTTCCGATTCTCAGTATATCAAAGGATTTTCGAAATCATTTTTTGATATCGGATTTACTACTGTTGCAGTTAATTTTAGGTCGTGTAGCGGAAGTTTAAATAACAAACTCCGCTCCTACCATAGTGGTGCAACTGATGATATTCATGAAGTTTTGGATTTCATTTCAAAACGATTTTCCCAAGCAGAAATATTTGCTTTGGGATTTAGTTTGGGAGGAAATGCCTTGTTAAAATACACCTGCGATTTGGAACATGCACTGCCTAAAAACTTGAAAAAAGTAGCAGCTGTTTCTGTTCCAATAGATTTGGCAGCTTCTTCAAAAGCACTTGAAACCTTTTCAAACAAAGTTTATATGCAAAGATTTTTGAAAAGTCTGAACAATAAAATGAGAGAAAAGGAGAAACAATTTCCGGGAACAATCAGCACCAAAGGCATTGAAAAAATAAAAACATTCCATGAATGGGATTCAGAATTTACGGCTCCCATTCATGGTTTTAAAGACTCAAAAGATTACTACGAAAAATGTAATGCCCTACAATTTTTGCATCAGGCGCCCATTCCGGTTTTGTTATTAAATGCAGCAAACGACCCTTTTTTAGCAAAATCCTGCTTTCCTAAAACAATATCGGAACAATCAGACTTATTCCATTTTATGTTATCTGATTTTGGTGGACATGTTGGATTTGCCTATTCAAAAGCAAATGGAAAATATGACCATGAAAGAAGAATTCATGAATTTTTCGGAACACAGAAAAGAATCAATTAAGTTTACAAAAAATTAAATCTCAGTGAAAAGTTATTCAGAGCTCCTTCAAATCATCAATAAAAAAATTAGTGAAACAAGTTATGGTTCATATCCTAATGAGTTATATGAACCAATCACATATATGATGTCGCTTGGTGGCAAACGCCTTAGACCGGTTTTAACATTAATGGCATGTGATATGTTTGGCAGTAATATTGAAAAAGCTTTAAATGCTGCTTTGGCAGTAGAAGTGTTTCATAATTTCACATTGGTTCATGATGATATCATGGACAATGCGCCATTGAGAAGAGGTAAAGAAACTGTTTACAAAAAATGGAACATGCCTGTTGCCATTCTTGCAGGTGATTTAATGATGATAAAAGCGACGGATTTTCTTTGTGAAACAGAAAGTTCTGACTTAAAAAGTCTAATACTACTATTCAATAAAACTGCTAGAGAAGTTTGTGAAGGTCAACAAATCGACATGAACTTCGAAGTGAATGAAAATGTTAGTCATGAAGAATACATTCAGATGATTAGCCTCAAAACGGCAGTTTTACTTGGTGCATCACTACAAATAGGCGCTTTAATTGGAGGTGCATCTTCTGAAGCTTCACAACATCTATATGATTTTGGAAAAAATATCGGAATCGCATTTCAGATTCAGGATGATATTTTAGATAGTTTTGGTGATGGTTCTCAAACCGGCAAACAAGTTGGAGGAGATATTAGCTCGAACAAAAAAACATTATTGTTGATTGAATTACTTGAATCAGCGCATAAAGACGATAAAAAGTATCTGCTTGAATTGTTCAAAGAACAAGATCAAAATACCAAAATAACTGAAGTTTTAAAACTTTACGACAAATACCAAATCAGAGATTTTGCAGAATCGAAAAAGCAAACTTATTTAGATATTGCTATGAAACATTTACATGCAATTGGTTTGGAAAAGGAGAAAACTGAAATACTTGAAAAAACTGCTTTGGATTTAATGGAGAGAATGTCTTAATCCTTTTAAACCTGAATGTTTTTCCACTTGCCTCTATAAAAGAAGTAAGTAGAAATAACAGCCATAAAAGTTTCAGCAATTGGTATTGCCCAGAAAACACCATCGGGACCAAATCCTAATGGTTTAGCCAGATAATATGCTAAAGGAATTTGGATGAACCAGAAACCAAGGATAAAAATCCATGTTGGTGTTTTGGTATCACCAGCTCCGTTTAAGGCTTGGGTCATCACCATTCCTACACCATAAAATAAATAGCCATAAGCTATGATTTGTAATGCTCTTGAACCTATTTCAATTAACTTAGGATCGATGGTATAAAATCCAATAATTTGTTTAGAGAAGAACACAAACAACAACATCACAATTGCCATAAAAGTACCATTGTAAATCGCACTGAGTCTTACACTTGCTACTACTCTATCCGGCTTTCCTGCACCTAAATTTTGTCCCACCAAAGTAGCTGCGGCATTACTCAATCCCCATGCCGGTAAAATGAAAAACACTACATTTCTAATAGCAATCTGATAAGCAGCAGAAGCTTCAGTTCCGCCGGTTTCTGCAACCAATTTCGAAAGCACTATCCAACTTCCACTTGAGATAAAAAACTGAAAGGTGGCAGGCCATGCAACTTGTATCAATGATTTAATAAGATCGAATTGAACATTAAAATTAATCCATGATATCTTGATTAAACCTTTTTGGTTAATCAATTGATAAATCTGATAAACTACTCCTCCTGTGCGTCCAATTAATGTAGCAAGTGCTGCTCCGAGAATTCCGTATTGGTAAATTAAAATCGGACATAAAACAATATTCAATAAACTGGCAATCCACAAACTTTTCATGGCAATTGCAGCATTACCTGCACCTCTGAAAATTCCATTGATCATGAATAAAAGTATAATGGACAAACTTCCACCCATGAGCACTTTAGTAAAGATGACACCCTCATTGACCAATGTTTGAGAAGCACCCATGAATAACAATAAATCCTCGGCAAAATAGACACCAATGACACCGCAAACAATTCCCAAAACAAGCGATAATGTGATTGCCTGCGCGGCAGAATCTGCAGCTTTATCCAGGTTCTTTTCTCCTACCCTTCTGGCAATAATGGCTGTTGCAGCTGTGCTGATTCCCATAGCAACGGAATACACAATTGAAATAAGAGATTCGGTTAAACCAACAGTAGCAATGGCATTGGAACCTAATTTGCCAACGAAATACATATCAACTATGGCAAAAACACTTTCCAGACTCAATTCCAAAATCATTGGAATGGCCAGTAAAAATACAGCTGAACGAATGGGAATATTTGTATAATCTACATCTTCCCCATTTAATGATTGCTTGATGATTCTAAAAACTCTTTTCATTTGATTCGGGGAAAATAGCTCAATAGAGGTGAAGTCCCAAAAATGAGTTTCTTAATTCGAAGTCAAAAAAGATTGAACTAAGCTAAAATTTTATTTATTAAATCCTGAATTTGTTTATCCGTAAGATTATTAACTTCCCCTTTAGAAAAAATTGAAAATAGTAGAACTATATGGTCTTTTCTTTTTACAAAAGTTAAAACTCTACCTCCACCTGATTTACCCTTATTTTTAGATGAAATTGCCAATCTAATTTTATAGATATCGTTTCCTAAGGGAATACCCAAAGTAGGATTTACTTCCAATTCTTCAAAAAGATCTAATAATTCAACTTTTAGAGAAGGGTATTTCTTTGTTAGTCTTTTTGCTTCTTTTTTAAAATTTGGAGAAAGTTCAACACTAAAGTTCATTCAAAAAATCTTTTGCTTTGGTAGTTTTCAATTTTCCTTTTTTAAACTGAATTACTTCTTCTAAACCAGCCTTAATATTCTCCAAATTTTCATTAATTGACTCTTCATCGACTTCAATCCTTTTTACATAATGCAGATTACGAGCCAACTCTAAAAAGTGCTGATATTCTTTATCTGTAGTATAAATTGTTACCTGTCTCATTTCAAATCAATTTTTTAAACTTATTATTTTAATTAATAAGTCTGCTTTTACAAACTTAGTAATTATTCATTTAATCCCACCTTCATTCCCAAAATATTTACTATTTTCACATCAAATCTATTTTTATGAAAATCAGAAATATTGTTTTCTTATTGC
>JBMLOK010000411.1:0-1134 GCA_049243005.1 Bacteroidia bacterium
TTCAGTTCCGCCAACTCTTTCGGAGCCTTTTTCATTTCCTCAGGAATATCAGCAGTTAAAGCATCTAAGAAAGTGATGATTGAACTAACTTCAGCATCTGTTAAGTCTTTATTTAACTGTGCTTTTCCCATTACTTTAATAGCTTTTGATAAATCAGCAACAGAACCATCATGGAAATAAGGAGCAGTTTTGGTGATGTTTCTCAAAGAAGGAACTTTGAATACATCTTTATCAGACTCACTTTTTGTTAGAGCCATTTTGCCTAAATCTTTAGGGCTACTTCCTGTTAATGCATGGTAATCGTTGATTAAACCAAACTTCATAAACTGAGTTCCACCTAATAAGGCACCATTGTGACAAGCAGTACATCCTGAATTGATGAAAGTAGTCATACCTGCTTTTTCTTCTTTAGATAAAGCATCAGTATTACCTTTTAAATACTCATCAAATTTTGAAGGTGTGATTAATTTTCTTTCGAAAGCAGCAATGGCTTTGGTCATGTTATCATAAGTAATGGCTTCTTTATCGTTAGGAAATGCCGCTTTGAAAGCTGTTTGATAGCCTTCCACTTTTGATAATTTATCTACACAAAATTTCTTATCAGGTAAAGCCATTTCAACCGGATTTAAAACCGGTCCACCAGCTTGTTCTTCCACATCTTTTGCTCTTCCATCCCAAAATTGTGCAATGTGTAAAGCTGCATTAAAAACAGTTGGTGAGTTTCTGTCACCATTTTTGCCTGCATCACCAGGAGAAGTTGGTTTGTTATCTACTCCGAAAGTAGCTAAGTTATGACAAGAATTACAGCTATTGTTACCTGTTTTAGATAAGCGAGTATCGAAATACAACATTCTGCCCAATTTCACTTTTTCATCACTGATTGGATTTTCAGGATTTTCGGCAACAGTTGGTAAAGTTTTAAAAACACCTTGCGCCTGAGCCAATAAATCCTGCTCAGCTTTTGCTTCTTCAGCACTTAGTTTTGCTTTGCCGGAATTGTCGCTGGAGCATGAGTACCAAACAGATGCAGCAACTAATCCACCTAAAATTAAATACTTTTTCATAATTATATCATTTACTAATTACATAGGTAAAACAAACTAATTGGAAATTGTTTGATTTTGGTAAAATTTT
>JBMLOK010000412.1:0-2557 GCA_049243005.1 Bacteroidia bacterium
CCCATACCGCCTGTATTCAATCCGGTTTCACCCTCTCCTATTCTTTTGTAATCTTTGGCAACAGGTAGAATCACATAATGATTTCCATCCATCAAAACAAAAACAGAACATTCTATTCCATTCATGAATTCTTCTATCACCACCTTTTTGCTTGCATCACCGAACTTCTTTTCGGCAATCATGGCACTTAGTTCTTCTACGGCTTCTTTATGTGTCTGACAAATCAAAACACCTTTTCCAGCTGCAAGTCCATCTGCTTTTAAAACTACAGGTAAACTATGTTTCTTTACGTATTCAATTCCATCAGTAATGGTTTCAGCAGTAAAGGTTTGATATGCAGCCGTTGGAACACCATACTTCAACATAAAAGCTTTACTCCAATCTTTACTTCCTTCCATGATTGCACCTGCTTGTCCGGGACCAACAAATGCTATTTGAGACAATTTTTCATCAGCCTCAAAATAATCTCTGATTCCTCTCACCAATGGCTCTTCAGGACCAACTACTAATAATTTGATATCGTTAGTGATACAAAATTCTGCAACAGCAGGAAAGTCATTAGGATTGATTAGTATATTTTTTCCAAGTTGAGCAGTTCCGGCATTTCCCGGCATGATGTATAATTGAGAACAATGTGCACTTTTGGTCAATTGTTCTGCAAAAGCATGTTCTCTGCCACCTGAACCAATTAAAAGAATATTCATAAAGTAAGTTTATCGGAAAACCGTTTGAGTTTGCAAATTTAAGATTTAGATACTGAACCTCTCATAAGTTTGAAAAGTAAAATCGTAAGCATTTTTTTCATCAGCATTATGAAATTCTGAATGAATCAAATTCCACTCTTTTTCATCCAATGTTGGAAACCAGGCATCAGCTTCGAATTGATGATGTATGCGTGTTAAATATATTCGATTTGTTAAAGCCAATGCTTGCTGGTAAATGGTATCACCACCAATAATAAAAAGTTCTGTTTCGCCTGAAGCCGCTGCAGATGACAAAGCTTCACCTAAATTAGAAAATGTTTCTGTTCCTTCGGCTTTAAAATCACCACGACTTAAAACCATGTTTCTTCTTTCAGGTAAAGGTCTTCCAATCGACTCATAGGTTTTTCTTCCCATGAGGATTGCATGTCCTTTAGTAATGGACTTGAAGTATTTTAAATCTTTAGGCAAATGACAAAGTAATTGGTTGTTTTTTCCAATCGCATTGTTTTCAGCAGCAGCAACTATAATCGATACAATCATTATTTTTCTTATAAAAAAGCCCCGCATCGCGAGGCTTTATTTTTATACTAAGTTCATTTTAATTCTTTTGCCAATTTCATCGATATCGGCTTTGAATTTTTTATCGGTTTCCATCAGGTCGTTAACAGTTTGACAAGCATGAATAACAGTTGAGTGATCTCTTCCGCCAAAATGCATACCAATTGTTTTCAGAGAAGATTTGGTTAAATCTTTTGCGTAATACATTGAAATCTGACGAGCTTGTACGATTTCACGTTTACGGGTTTTTGATTTCACTTGTTCAACCGGAATGGTGAAATAATCGCAAACCAATTTCTGAATGTATTCGATAGAAATTTCTCTGGTATTGTTTTTTACGAAGTTTTTCAGGATTTGTTTAGCCAAATCAAGGTTAACTTCTTTCTTATTCAAGCTTGCTTGAGCTAATAAACTAACCAAAGCACCTTGTAATTCACGCACATTGGTATTGATATTATGTGAAACATATTCAACAACCTCACGATGTAAAGTAATTCCATCGTTGTACATCATGTGTTCTAAAATTGCCAAACGTGTTTCGAAATCAGGAACCTGCAAATCTGCAGATAAGCCCCATTTGAAACGACTTAACAAACGCTCATCCATACCTTTTAAATCTTTAGGTGCACGATCACTTGTTAAAATGATTTGTTTACCTTGTTGATGTAAATGGTTGAAAATAGTAAAGAATATTTCTTGAGTTTTTTGTTTGTTTTCAAGGAACTGAACATCATCAACTATTAATACATCTACTTGTTGGTAGTAGTTAATAAAATCCTGACTTGAATTATTTCTGATTGCATCTACAAACTGGTTGATGAATTTTTCAACCGGTACATACAATACAATTTTGTTTTTGCTGTTTTGTTTGATCAGATTACCGATAGCATGAACCAAATGTGTTTTTCCTAATCCGGTTTCTGAGAAAACCATCAAAGGATTAAAAGAAGTTCCACCCGGTTTGTTTGCAACAGCTAAACCTGCGCTGCGAGCCAAACGGTTACAATCACCTTCAATAAAATTATCAAAAGTTAAACCTGTGTTTAAATTACTTTCAATATTTACCTTTTTAATACCAGGGATGATAAACGGATTTTTGATTCCGGGATTTAAATTTAAACCCTGACCTGCTTGTTGAGGCTCACCTTTTTGAGAACTACTTCCAGGAAGATTAACAACATATGGAGAAGAAGAACTAGTTCCATTCTCTACAATAATATTGTACTCTAATCTTGCACCAACTCCTAATTCTTGTTTAAGAGTCTTCTTCAATAAATTCACATAATGTTCTTCCA
>JBMLOK010000413.1:0-2484 GCA_049243005.1 Bacteroidia bacterium
AGTATTGGTTAATGAAACATCATTATAAGCATCATTTTTTCTTCTAGCTTTATCAAAGCGAACGAAATCGAGGTGCCAATGACTTAAATTTCCACTTAAACTACCTCTGTTTTTGAAACGTATTTGAACATCATCATGAAACAAAGCGGTATCGGTGATAGGAATATCAACCCGAACAAATGCATTTGGTGTAGCATCTTTGGCTGAAAGTTGCCACAAAATTTTAAATTCATTTTGATTAAATCTGCTATTTCTCATCATCACCGTAAATGAATCATCAGGAAAAAATTGTCCTGTTTCTCCTTGTAATTCATACTGATAAAAAAAGCTTAGATATACAGAATCTGATGGCTTTAACGACCTTAAATTCATTGAATAGGTATTCAATAAATCAGCATCACCTTTTAAAGCAAATAAAGAATAAGCATTTCCATATTGATTTAAACCATCGAAAGTGGCAACCTGAACAGATGCTTGTTCTACAGGAAATTGGTTATTGATGTATACAAATGAATCAACCCATTTAGTTCTATCAGGTGTAATTCTTGAGGCTGAAAAATCATCAACAAAAGGCAAAGAAATTCTTCTGGTGAAACGAATCGCTCCAAGTAAAAACTTAGAAGTATCATTAGCAGATAAAGTCGATTTTAGAATCCATCTGGCTCTAAAAAAAGGATGACGATTTCTGCCTGAATTCACAAAAATCTGGTAATCTCTGCTTCCGGAATTATTTTGAAGATGAAATACAGATTGGCGTGTCCATACTCCCAAGTTGTTTCTAAATTCTAATATTAAACTATCTGTACTTTTTGCTCCTGAAAGTGCTTCGACTGAAAAACCCAAAAACAATGAATCGCCAGCAGGATAAGCTGATACAGGAATTGAATGCATAAATAATGTATCAGCACCACCATAAGAACCTGTATAAGCAATATTACTAGAATTTAAAGCATCAAAAACAAATCCTTGTCCCATAAACGAACCAGTTTTAATGGATTCAGTTGTAATATCGGGACTTGCAAAAGCTTGGTTAAAAGAAACACCATTTTGTAATGAAGAATAAAATGGCAATGGAATTTGATTGGCTAAAACCAGTTTACTTAGGATAAAAGATTCAACTTTATTTTCATCAAAATTGGTTAAAAAACTAAATCTTAAACTAAAATTTGAACCTTTAAAAACAGAAGGATCAATTAAAAGATAAATTTCTCTTGGCGTTTTTAGAATTGTTCCCGCCGACCAGATTGTTGTCCAAACTTGGTTGGCAGACAAAGCTTCCAAAACAATGCTATCACCATCTACAAAACTATTTCCTGCTTGGATATTAAAACTCAAAACCAAATTTCCTGAAGATGAACTTAAATCAATGGATTTTGAAGTTAGTCTATCGGCAATTCCATTTACACCTGAATAAACTTGTCCTGTTTCATTGTAAGAATCAAAAATCAGGTATCTATTTAAAATTGTGGTTGAAGAGTCTGCCCACCTAATATTGTTCGGCTGATTTCCTCTTTCGAAAAAATCAACAAAAGGCAAAGCCAAACCTGCTTTTTTTCTAAGACTAGTTTTTGTAGTAGAATTAAAATCAGCGTTGAATAAAGCCGGATTGCTTTTTAGAGGAACTAATACCTCTTGGGCAAACGATTGACTATAAATCAACGATAAAATTAATCCTAAAAAAAATCTGATATTTTTCAAATTCATTATTTTTTAACTGATAAAAAAACGTCAACCATTTCGCCACTGCGGATGCTTGAACTTTCTGAAAAAGGAGGATTTTGACGAATAACAACCGCTTTTGAACTATCAGAAACAGCACCCTCATAAACAACAGCACCTAATTGAAGCATAGAACCTTCAATAACTTTTGTTGCATCAAGCAAACTCAAACCGGTTAAATCAGGCATCGAAACCAAAGCACCTCCACTACCATCACCAACCACTAAATTAATTGCTGCACCTTTGGGAATTCTGGTTCCTGGTTGAATACTTTGTCCTCCCCACGATTGGTCTAAAACAGCATTTTGAGCAATATCCGGCTTGTAGGTTACATCACCTAAACGTAAACCCATTCCACCTAAAACAGTTTCGGCATAACGAAGTGAACTATTTATTAAATTAGGCATAATTACAGTTGCAGAACTGGTGGAATTGATACTTAAATAAATAATTCTACCTGTTTTTACCTTGGAATTGGGAATAGGATTTTGCTCAACTACGGCAGATTTTGGCATTCCATCCACAAAAACGGTATCGGTAATGATGAACCTTAGTTGCTTTTCATTCAGCACTTTTTCTGCTTCTTCAATAGGAAGTCCTTTTAAATTTGGCAGCGTAAGGTACTGACCATGACGAGTATAACTACTTAAAAATCCCGCTGCCACCCAGGTAAGCAGGTATAAAACAACTGCAATTAGCAGTATATGTATTCCAAATGTTTTTAAAAATCGCACGGTTGCAAATTATTCATTATTTAAATAAGTG
>JBMLOK010000414.1:0-3689 GCA_049243005.1 Bacteroidia bacterium
TAGACAAATATACTTTATTTGAAAATTTGATAAAATAAAAAATCAAATAAAAAACTGCTTACAATTTTAAATCTTCCAATTCTTTTTGCATTACACAACGGTAATCCTACTTCGAACTAGCTAAAGGAACCAATTTAATCATGCCAATCCAGTTCATGAATTTAATGACAGGATAAACCGGGTCGAATTCCCACCATTTGAAAGCAAAATTTGGTCTTGCACCTGCATGATGATGGTTGTTTTGAAACAATTCACCCAACATTAAAAAATCAAAAATCAATGTATTTTTTGAATGGTCGTTTTCAGGATAATTTCTATAACCATATTTATGTCCTGCCCAGTTTACAACCGCACCTTGAATAGGTCCCATTAAAAAGTGAATCGGTAAAAACAAAAACATCCACCATTCAGTAGCGAAGAAATAATAAAAAACTACATAAGCTGCACCAAAACCAATTCTAGAATACCATGAATCAGCGATTTTATCAACTTTAGGATAAGCAGGGTAATTTTTCAAAAATTTTTCTTCAACCTCCCAGGTTCCGGCTAAAACTCCATTATATACTCTTCTTGTATGCCACATCATACTAAATACTTCTTTGAAAAAATGAGGAGTATGTGGGTCTTTTTCAGTATCTGAATAAGCATGGTGCATTCTATGTAAAATAGCATAAGCCCTTGCATTTAAATAAGATGAACCTTGTAAAACCCAAGTATAAACGTACCAAAATTTCTCCCAAAAGGGATTCATGGTAAACATTTTATGTGCTGCGTATCTGTGTAGGAAAAAGGTTTGTCCGAAAAGGGATAAATACCAATGAAGAATCAAAAAAAGAAAAATAATCATGTAACAAATTTGAACTGCAAAATTAAGGAAACTCTTGGGAAATTGAAATTACATTGTCCTGAGCAGGTCATTTTTCTAAATCCTTCCTTCTCTGTAAGCCAATCTGGTTTTGGCTTTTTGCATCATCCTGTTTATGATTAATTTGCTGATAGCCGGCGCAATGGTTTTAGGTTCACCCGAATTAAATAAATCTTTTACCTGTTTCTCATTTACATCAATTCGGTACAAAATATTCCAGAGTTTTTCTGATGAATACAGCATCAAACGGATGATTTCATTGGTTAAAACCGCTTCCAATTTCTCCAAATCATCTGTTTTTAGCTCGATTTCAAACTCTTTTTCAAGGAGTGAAAGCCCTATTTTTAGTTCTTCCGGTGTCATAAGTATACTAATATAGCAAATAAGCTGAAATTCAATTCTGTTTTTTTATAATAAGAATTAACTTGCGGCCGCAATCAAAGTTGAAATGTTTTTTAAACTTTTCAGCCATTCAGCTTGTTCACCTTATATATTAAAAAGATATGGTTTTTGACTTAGAAATGATTAAAGCGGTATATGCTCGCATGGATGAGCGTATCAGCGCTGCCAGAAAGGTAGTAAACCGCCCTCTCACTTTATCGGAGAAAATTTTATACACCCACCTTACAGAAGGCAATGCTTCAACGGCATTTGAAAGAGGAAAATCTTATGTAGATTTTGCTCCGGATAGAGTTGCTATGCAGGATGCAACAGCTCAAATGGCTTTATTGCAGTTCATGCAAGCTGGTCGTCCTAAAGTTGCGGTTCCTTCAACTGTACATTGCGATCACTTGATTACAGCTAAAGTTGGTGCTGAAAAAGATTTAGCCGTTGCTAACTCAGAAAGCCGCGAAGTTTATGATTTCCTTGCTTCTGTTTCAAATAAATACGGAATTGGATTTTGGAAACCAGGTGCTGGTATTATTCACCAAGTTGTTTTAGAAAACTATGCTTTTCCGGGTGGAATGATGATTGGTACCGATAGTCATACAGTAAACGCTGGTGGTTTAGGTATGGTTGCAATTGGTGTTGGTGGTGCCGATGCTTGTGATGTAATGGCAGGTTTACCATGGGAGCTAAAATTCCCTAAATTAATTGGTGTGAAATTAACCGGTAAATTAAACGGTTGGACAGCTCCAAAAGATGTAATTTTAAAAGTAGCTGGTATCTTAACTGTAAAAGGTGGAACCGGTGCTATTGTTGAATATTTTGGTGATGGTGCTATTTCTATGAGTTGTACCGGAAAAGGTACCATTTGTAATATGGGTGCTGAAATTGGTGCTACTACTTCAACTTTTGGTTACGATGAAAGCATGGAGCGTTACTTACGTGCTACAGGTCGTGCAGAAGTTGCTGATTTAGCAAACGGTGTGAAAGCACATTTAACTGCTGATGCAGAAGTATATGCAAATCCAGAAGCTTATTTCGACCAGGTGATTGAAATTAATTTAGATGAATTAACTCCTCATTTAAATGGTCCTTTTACTCCTGATTTGGCTACTCCGGTTGCTAACATGAAAGAAGAAGCTGCTAAAAACGGCTGGCCTTTAAAAGTAGAATGGGGTTTAATTGGTTCATGTACCAACTCATCTTACGAAGATTTATCAAGAGCTGCTTCAATTGCTAAACAAGCAATCGATAAAGGATTGATGACCAAAGCAGAATTTGGAATCAATCCGGGTTCTGAGCAAGTAAGATATACTGCAGAACGTGATGGTTTGTTAAAAACTTTCACAGATTTAAATGCATCTATCTTTACCAACGCTTGTGGTCCTTGTATCGGAATGTGGGACAGGGTAGGAGCTGAAAAAGCTGAAAAGAATACCATTGTTCACTCTTTCAACAGAAACTTTGCAAAACGTGCAGATGGTAATCCAAATACATATGCTTTCGTAGCATCACCAGAAATGGTTGCTGCAATTGCAATTGCCGGAGATTTATCATTCAATCCAATTACAGATACCTTAATCAATAATAAAGGTGAAGCAGTAAAATTAGATCCACCTAGTGGAGATGAATTACCTGTAAATGGTTATGCTGTAGAAGATGCTGGATATCTTGCTCCTGCTGCTGATGGTAGCGGTGTTAACGTTGCAGTTTCTCCAACTTCAGACAGATTACAATTATTAGATCCATTTGCGGCTTGGGAAGGTACAGACTTAAAAGGTTTGAATTTGTTAATCAAAGCAAAAGGAAAATGTACAACCGACCATATTTCTATGGCAGGTCCTTGGTTGAAATACCGTGGTCACTTAGACAATATTTCAAACAATATGTTAATTGGAGCTGTGAATTATTTCAATGAAAAAACAGATTCTGTAAAAAATCAATTAACAGGAGAATACAATTCAGTTCCTAAAGTTCAACGTGCCTACAAAGCACAAGGAATAGGTTCATTGGTTGTTGGTGATGAAAACTATGGTGAAGGTTCAAGTCGCGAGCATGCTGCCATGGAACCACGTCATTTAGGTGTTAGAGCAGTATTGGTAAAATCGTTTGCTCGTATTCACGAAACCAACCTGAAAAAACAAGGAATGTTGGCATTAACTTTTGCTAATAAAGAAGATTACAACAAAATTCAGGAAGACGATAAAATTGATATCAATGGATTAACCAGTTTCGCACCGGGTAAACCATTGGAATTGGTTTTCACACACAAAGACGGTTCAACAGATACCATTTTAGTTAACCATACTTACAACGAGCAACAAATCGAGTGGTTCAAAGCCGGAGGTGCTTTGAATATCATTCGTAAGCAAGTTGGAGCTTAATCGGTTTCATATTTAAAAGAAAGGCGCTTCAAGAAATTGTAGCGCCTTTTTTT
>JBMLOK010000415.1:0-1002 GCA_049243005.1 Bacteroidia bacterium
GAAAGCAAGGTTTTTAAGCATAGCATTTAAATTTTGTTAAATTGCATTTGATAAATTTTGTTTATCACCAAAAGCAAAGTTTAAATCAGCAGGTATTATGGAACAAAAAGCGAAAATTATTCAAGAACAATTCATCAATAGAATTAAATCGGCACTTGCCCCTAATGTTTCTTTTGTTGATGAATTGGCAGATTTATTGAATTTAAGTACTGATAGCGCATACCGTAGAATTAGGTGTGAAACCTTGTTTAATATTGGAGAAATCACCATGGTTTGCAAACATTTTAGAGTAAGTTTCGATCCTGAAATTCAACATTTGGCCAATAAAGTAAGTTTCGATTACCTAAAGCTTGACGATAAAAAAGATAATTTCAAACTTTGGCTTCATGCCATGGGCAATGACATCAAAAAAATTGGTGGTTCTCCTAACAATGAAATTTTGTATGCTGCAGATGATGTTCCAGTTTGGCACCATTTCTTTAGTGACGAACTCATTTCTTTTAAATTGTTTTACTGGTTGAAGAGCATCTTATGTTCACCTGAATATGCTGAGGCTTTGTTCGACCCCAATGAAATAGACCCAGAACTAATAAGTTATGCAAAAGAATTATTAAACAATTATAATAGAACTACTTCAACAGAAGTCTGGACAGAAGATACCATCAATAGCACATTAAAGCAGATTGAATACTTTTGGGAATCGGGTTATTTTGGTAAAAAATCGGATGCATTGATGATGTGTGATTTAATGACAGAAGAAATCAATTTACTTCAAAAGAAAGCTGCAAAAAGTAGCAAGTTAATTGGCCCGGGTGAAAGTGGCATAGAAAATTTCAAGTTATATAAAAGTGAAGTCATGATTGGCAATAACAGTATTCTAGCCAATATTGGTTCAACAAAAATTGCTTATGTAAGCAACAATACTTTTAATATGATGAGCACAACCAATGCAGATTTTGTTCATGAAAACGAACATTGGTTGCAGAACTTGGTGAGAAAATC
>JBMLOK010000416.1:0-8446 GCA_049243005.1 Bacteroidia bacterium
TTACAGGTTATTGGTTAAAATATAAGAATTGGGAATTTTTCAATTTAATTCAAGCTCCATTAACTCAAAATAATAACAATTATTTCAGTCCCGCTGCTGAAATGATTCCATTCCCAAGCACCAATAAATTTGAAAGAAATCCTGATTTAATAGCAAGTCTGGCTTATAAAAAACCAATTTCAAAATTCTTGATTGGTGGTCAGTTGCTTGGAATTTATCATTTAGGAAATGATACTTACTTAAATTTATTAAACGAAAGAAAAGAGATCATTGGTTCAGAAGGATTAACATTAAACTTAAACGCCACTATGGCTTATCAACTTAATAAAAAATCAAATCTTGGTCTATCATTGGCTTCTCCAATGGTGGTTAGAAAAGTGAGGCCAGATGGATTAACAAGAGCATTCACTTTTGAAGTAAATTACCAATTTTCATTTTAATGGAAGAACTCTTAGACACGAAAAACTGGGTAAACAATTACGCTGATTACCTTTATCATATTGCCTTTTTTAAGACCAATAATCAATCTGAAGCTGAGGATTTGGTTCAAAATACCTTTTTAGCTGCTTTTAAAAACAAAGATTCATTCAGAGGCAATTCATCAGAAAAGACTTGGTTAACCAATATTCTGAACAACAAAATTATTGATTACTATAGGAAAAAAAAGTTTGAAAAACCCTTCTCATCTTATATTTCAGAAACTGATGATGAATTTGGTAATCACTTTTTTGATTCACATAATTTTGGTCGCTGGATTAATAAAATTTCGCCCAATTATATTTCAAACAATGCTGATCATACTGTCATCAGTAAGGATTTTTCGGCCGCAATGGAAAAGTGTCTTGAGAAAATGCCACAGCGATTAAAAAGTATATTTTTAGCAAAGTACTTCGACGAAATTGAGACAAAAAGTATTTGTAGTCAATTCGAAATTTCTGATGCCAATTTTTGGGTGATCATTTTTAGGGCTAAAACCATTTTCAGAACTTGTTTAGAAAAAAACGAAATCATTTAAAATCATGAAAAGTTATATCAATAGAATATTAAATAATTGCTCAGAAGTTTCATTGAATTATCTTAAAAAAGACGAAGAGACATTTCCTTTAAAACAAAGGATTGAAATGAAAATTCACATTCATTTCTGTAAATGTTGCCAAAACTTTATCCACCAATCAGACATCATAGATAATCAGTTAAAACTATACAAAGAATCGCTTTTACATGATAAAAAAGTAAAGGCTTCGGATGAACTAAAAGAAAAACTTGAAAAAATTATTTCTGAATAGTTGTAAGGTTTGAAATGGTGAAGCGACTATTCTAAAAACAAATCATAAAAAACATGAAAAAATTCTTCTTATTTTTTAGTTTCATTTTATCTATATCGATTATCAAGGCACAGCAAGTTCCTCTGAATTCAATAGTTGAACATTTCACCAACACAAGTTGTAGTATTTGTAAAAACAGAAATCCCGGATTTCATGCCAATGTATTTGCTCAAAAAGATATTACTCATCTAAGTATTCATCCTAGTTCGCCTTACAGTGGCTGTATACTTAGCAAACAAAATACAGTTACCAACGATGCCAGAACCAATTATTATGGCATTTATGGAGGAACACCCAGATTGGTAATTAATGGAAGTGTAATTTCAGCTTCAGCAAATTATAATGATGCTGCTTTATTTAATCCTTTCAAGAATTTACTTTCTTCTTTTGAAGTAAAAATCAACCTAAAACAAAGCAATACAGATTCATTAAACTACGAAATTCAGATTAAAAAAGTAGCCGAAAGTAATCTAAGTATGGCTAGTTTATTTTCAGGATTAGCTGAAGATTCTGTGTTTGTTGATGGTGGTAATGGAGAATCTGAACATTATAATGTGCTTCGATATGGTATTCAGGAAAACATTAGTTTACCAACTGCAATTGGAACTAGTATTACTATTACAAAATCTGTATTTATAAATAATATCTGGAATTCAAAAAGACTATTTGCCTTAGCAATGATTCAGGAGTCGAGCAATAAAACCATGATTCAATCAGGCAAAAGTGCCACATTAAGTCAAATCAGTTCTTCAATTCGTGAGATAAACGGAATAAATAAACTTCATGTTTATCCAAATCCAACGAGTGATTTTATTTATACAAACGATTCTGAAAACTATAAATATGTACTAATAAATCTATTAGGTGAAAGCATTCAAACAGGCGAATTTTCAAGTAACAATGCTATTTCAATGTCAGGACATCCAAATGGTTTGTACTATATTTTACTGGAAAATACTAAAACAGGTAAAAGTTCTCAGGCGTCTATTCAAATCAACAAATAATATGAAATTCAAATTTGTAGTACTATTATTTTTGTTCATTAGTACAGGACAAATAAAAGCACAAAGTACTCCTCCAAATTATATTGCCAAACATATTTTAGTTTCAAAAAATGTTGCGGTTTCTGGTTATGATGTAGTTGCTTATTATATTCAAAAAAAGGCTGTAAAAGGAAGTGAAACTTACTCAGTTACAATTTCCGGAATCAAGTACTATTTCTCCAGTTTAAGCAATAAAAATCTATTTATTAAAAACCCGGCCTACTTCTTACCTCAATATGGTGGCTGGTGCGCTTATGCAATGGGTGCTAGTGGCGAAAAGGTTGAAGTTGATCCTGAAACATTTAAAATAATCAATGGTAAACTCTACCTTTTTTATAATGCATTTTTTAACAATACCCTAAAAACCTGGAACAAAGATGAAGCCAATTTAAAAGCTCAGGCTGATATCAATTGGACCAAAATAAACAAATAATAACCCATGAATAAAACTCAAGAAATCGGATGGTGGTTAGTTAAACTTACAGCATCCATTATTATGCTACAAACTCTGTTTTTTAAATTTACAGCTGCACCCGAAAGCACTTACATTTTTTCAGTATTACATATTGAACCCTTTGGGAGAATTGGAACAGGGATTATAGAATTGATTGCAAGTATTCTTATACTCATGCCAAAAACCACTGTTTATGGCGCATTAATGGGACTTTCAACCATGATGGGTGCTATTTTCTCACATATTTTCTTCCTTGGAATTGTTGTACTTGATGATGGTGGTAAACTTTTTATACTAGCACTTATAACAGCAGTTTGTTGTATTGCATTGCTATTAAAAAATAAAGAAAAGGTATTGGCTCTAATTCCTTTCGGTTATGGAAAATAAAATTAAACAAACTCTTGCCGAATTAGCATTGGTTTTGCAAGAACTTAAACCGGAAACCTATGCTCAAAAGTGTGCCATTTTAACCAATGGAAGTATTGGTCAGCATTGCCGACATATTATCGAATTTTTCTTTTGTTTGTTTGAAGGTTATGAGGAAGGAATGATTAGTTACGATAAAAGAAAAAGGGACCTAGTGCTTGAAACGAATTCAGAAATGGCAGTGCAGAAAATCGCTGAAATCATAGATTTACTTGTTAAAGAGGATAAGAGATTAATCTCCTATTATTTTATAGATGAGGAGGAAGTTATGGTTGAAACCAGTTACAAACGCGAGCTGGCATTTAACCTCGAACATTGCATTCACCATCAGGCTCTTATTAGAATTGCGATTGAGAATTTAAGTGAAATCAGTCTGAATGAAAATTTTGGCGTTTCAGCATCTACAGTGTATTATCGTAAACAATTATGTGCACCGTCAGTGTAATTGTTCAGAACGAAAATATTATTCTTACCTCTAACAGGGATGAGAAAACCCTGCGTTTGCCTGCTTTATTTCCAACTTTGTATTCTTTAAAGAAGAAAGATATTTTCTATGCAAAAGATACTCAGGCAAACGGGACCTGGTTTGCTACTGATAATTTTGGAAATGCTGTGGTATTATTAAATGGTGGATTTAAAAGACATGAATCAAAACCATCTTACTTAAAAAGCAGAGGTTTGGTGGTTTTAGATATCATTTCAAGCAATAATCCTATTGATACTTTAGTAGATTATCAATTACAAGATATAGAACCATTTCAGCTGATTGTAAAGACTAATGACCAACTGAAAAGAATGGTTTGGGATGGTGAGCAAAAGTTCTTTTTCGATTTGAATTCTCCTCATTATATATTCTCATCTGTGACATTATATGATGAAGATATCATTCGTGAAAGAGAACAACTATTTCAATCATTTTTAGAAACAAAACCTATTCCGCAAGCATCAGATTTGTTTTCGTTTCATCAACAAAATCATGATGAGGAAAATGGCTTTGTAATGAATAGAAACAACCTGGTAAAGACCATCAGCATTTCGCAGGTAGTAATTGGAAAAGAAATAAGCCAATACAGGTATCTCGACTTACAACTGAATCAAGAAACTAATCATCAAATTAATATTCAAAATTGAAAATTCCTTTTTCTTTTAGGTTGAAATGGCATCGCTTCATTAATTGGGAATATTGGCCTGGATATACTTTGTACCTGCCACTATTGCCATACCTTGTATATTTGGGTATTAAATCAAAAGGTAGTGGTTTCTTTCAAGCAGCAAATCCGGGATTAAAGTTTGGGGGAATGAGTTTAGAAGGAAAAAGTGAAATTGAAAAATTACTTCCCAATGAATACAATCCGAAATCTATTTTATTAAAGGAAGACACTTCACTTGAAAAACTGATTCAAATTGCAAAAAAAGAATTTACTTATCCTTTTATCTTAAAACCGAATGATGGTTGCAGAGGAAAAATGGTTAGTTTAATTCATACTGAAAAAGAACTAATGTCCTATTTTCAGCAAATCAATTTCGACTTTATCATTCAGGAATATGTTTCTTTTGAACACGAAATTGGTTTGTTTTATGTACGTAATCCTCATCAAAAAGAAGGAAGAATTACAGGGATAGTTTACAAACATCCGGTTCAAATTACAGGAGATGGAATTCGTACCGTAGAAGAAATCGTAGAAAATGATTTCAGGTATCATCCACATAAAAATACTTTGTTTGAAAACAATGTTTCATTAAAAAACTTCATTCCATCTAAAAACCAAAGTCTTATTTTAAGCAGAATGGGCAACCATTGTAAAGGTTCAAGGTTTGAAGATATCAGTTATAAAATCAACCAAAAATTAAACCAAACCATCGATGCTTATTGTAAACAAATTGAAGGTTTTTATTATGGTCGATTTGATATCAAATACAATACCTGGGAAGAATTTGAATCTGGAACAGGCTTTAAAGTAATTGAACTAAATGGCGCCGGAGCAGAGCCAACACATATTTACGACTCCAAACACAGTTATTTTTATGCATTAAAAGAAATGGCAAAACACTGGAGACTGATGAGTGAAATAGCCATTTTAAACAAAAAAAACGGACATTCTTATATCCCTTTTAAAGAAGGAATTAAGTTGTTGAAGTTTGTAGGGTGAGGATGCGGAGATTGGTATTTGGGGGGTGTGTTTTAATTATTAAAAAGAAAACGAATTATAAGCCTCTTTTTCTTACATCTTCAGAGTTCTTTTTTATATGAGTCAATACTCTTTCATGAATTTTATGAATAATATGATCACTCCAAAGTTGCCAATAAATAGCTGGTTTGATATTGTGATAATACCAAGTCGTTCCTTCTAAAAGTGTCTTTCCATTAGGTAATGCTGTCAATTTGAATTGCCCTTGTTTTGAAACAAAATAGTCGTGTAAGTGAGGTGCATCTATATCCCAAAAACTTAGTTCTTTCATTGGTGCAGGTTGTTCAACTACATCAAACTTTAAAAGACGAGGCTCGTCCCAAACAGTAATTGGCTCTACAAAACTTCCTGTTGTGAAGTTGCAATGTCGAATTGCACCAACTCCCGTTCCATCAATTTTTGCATTGATTGGATAAGCAATTCCCGTTTTGAAAATAAATTCTGATGGCTCGTCTAGTTGGGGAAATTCAACAACATTTTCCCAAACAGTTTTTGCATCTGCATTTATTTCAATAGAAGTTACAACTGAATTTAAAGTAGGTTCAATATCTTTTTCAATAAATGCCATTGTTGGAATTATGCCAAATAAAATTAGGATTGCCAATGATGCATTTTTGGGTGTATTTTTGATAATAGAATAACCAATTATAGTTCCAACCCAAGTCAATAAAAGTCCAAATGGAACAGCCATTGCAATACAGATTAAACCTTCAATTGCAAAAACTAAAAGTCCAGTTATAAAAACTCCAAGTGTTAAAAGTCCGATTAGCCTCGATTCACGTTTAGTTATCCCTTTTTTCAGTCCATATAAAATTGTTGAAGAAGCACCCAAGAAAAGTGGCGTTAAAATGAACAAAGCAATTCCATATTGATTGATTCCATAAATACCCCAAAGCGTGAGCAGTCCTGAAATAAAAACAGTAAATCCAACCGCAGTCAATTTGCGCTTCCTATCATCAATTGGCAAAACACTTTCTATCAGTTGTATCATCGTTTTAATATCTTACAAATGGAACAAATAACTCTCCCACATTTGGTGCAGTAAGGGAATTATTGCCACAGTGACTTTACTCCAAAAATAAACTTTTTGTCTTTTCTTAAATTATTTAATTCAAAAGCCTTTATTTCTAACAAATGTGTCTTATAGCCAGCATCTTTTTTTCGGGCAATTTGGATTTACTATAAATTAAACATCAATTCGATAATTGATTCTTTTAAAATCTTTGTCATTGGGATTATATAATGGTCGAATTATTTTATAACGCTCGTTTAGAATTGTAAGTTCCATTATTTTTTGCAGTTCATATTTTCGCCAGCGATTTTCAATTAAAATATCAACCGGTAAAGTTGAATCCCCGTTTATAAGCCAAGCCCTTAATGCATATATTCCTTCTTGAACATGTGTTTGATACACGCTATATAGCTCTCCAAACAAAAAAGGCTCTACGGTCACATATTCATTGTCGTATTTAAACTTAACCAAATTATTTCCTTTTATAGCTTTAGTTAAAATCTCTGCAATTTGTTGTTCCTCTGGTGTCATAATAATTTAGTTAATGAATCATTTTTTACTATTAGGTAAGCTTGTTTCTCGTTTAAATAAAATGCATCAACCACTTTTATTATCGCTTCAAATCTGATATTTTTACTCTATTTGCTTACTTAGAAAATTGCGTCTTTTGAACCCCAACTAAATCTCCTAATTGCTCTTGTGTTAAGTTTCTATCCTGCTGTGCTTGCTTTTTTGCTTGACCCAATAAATCTATCCTTAATTCATTCTCAAAAGCATCACGCTTTTCTGTTCCTAGTTTACCAATATGCTTGTCGATCATAGTATCTAGAGAAACTGTTTTGAATTTATTTGTCATGATTTCTTTTTTAAAATTTTATTTTAAACAAATTACTTACGTATATCTTCAGATTTTTTAAATTCTTCTTTCAACTTGATTCTTTTGAACAAAAGAGTATCCAAATTTACCAAAAGGAACAATTGTGCTTGAACTATATTTTTTAAAAAAGTGCTTTTGAGATAAATGTTATTATAAATGAAAAGATCATTTAGAAAATACACCAAAATGAGTGCAAAAATCACATTCACAACATCAATATATTCTAATAGAAATGAGTACTCTTGGAAGTAAAACAATGAAATTACTGCTATAAAATATAAACAGGCAATAGAAATTACTCTTAACCTAATCGATTTATTTTGAGAATCTAAATAAATTTTCAATAAGAGGCTTACCAAAATTGCTGATCCCAATGCTGAGTTGATGATAAAACAAATTTGAACTATAACAATAATTAAAACATTGGTTTTTGACATCTTAATCAAACTGAAATAGTTTTAAAATAACCCTGTACAAATTTTATGTACATCCTACATAAACTCAAATCCAATATCTCTTCTGTAATATTTGTTTTCGAATTCAATTTTCTCTGCGTTTTCTCTGGAGATTTTTACTGCTTCCTGAATGGTATCTGCTAAACTGGTGATGGCTAAAACCCTTCCGCCATTGCTTAGAATCTCGTTGTTTTCAGAAATTTTGGTTCCGGCATGGTACAATTTACTTCCCGATGCTTCTTCAAAATTGCTCATCACAAATCCTTTTTCGTAATCTTCAGGATAACCTTTAGAAACTAACATGATTGTAGCTGCTGCTCTTGGGTCGATTTTTAATTCAACTTCATTTAAATTTCCATTAGAAGTCGCCATCATCAACTCTACAAAATCGTTCTGAATTCTGGGCAATACAGCTTCTGTTTCAGGATCACCCATTCTGCAATTGTATTCAATTACAAATGGTTCATTGTTTACCGCCATCAACCCAACAAAAACAAAACCTTTATAAGAAATACCTTCCTGGTTTAAACCAAAAACTGTAGGTTCAACAATACGCTCTTTTACCTTTTGCATGAATACTTCATCAGCAAATGGCACCGGAGAAATTGCTCCCATACCGCCTGTATTCAATCCGGTTTCACCCTCTCCTATTCTTTTGTAATCTT
>JBMLOK010000417.1:0-1777 GCA_049243005.1 Bacteroidia bacterium
AGACAGGAACTCGAAATTAAAAAGAGGGAACTTGAAGAAAACTGGCATTATGGTTCTTTAGAAAAAATCTTTATTGAAAAGAGAATTTATCGTGATATTGAAGAATGTGAAACCTTTGAAGATGTGATTGATACCATCTGGAGGGGGATGAATAAATTCAGAAAACTTTTCAGAAGAGATTTAACTGAAGATGATATTCTTCGTTTAACAGAAATTAAAATTAAGCGTATTTCAAAATACGATAGTTTTAAAGCTGATGAATATATCAAAGGTTTAGAAGCGCAATTGGCTCAGGTTATCAGCGATTTGGAAAACCTTAGAGCTTATGCCATTAAGTATTTCGAAAACTTATTAAAGAAATACGGAAAAGGAAGAGAGAGAAAAACTGAAATCAAAACTTTTGATACGATTGATTCAAAAACAGTTGCCATTGCCAATCAGAAATTATATGTAAACAGAGCTGAAGGCTTTGTTGGATATGGTTTAAAGAAAGATGAATTCGTGAATGATTGTTCAGATATGGACGATATCATCGTTTTCAAAAAAGATGGTAAAATGGTGGTGAGTAAGGTTCAGGAAAAGGCATTTATGGGTAAAGACATCATTCATGTTGATGTGTTCCGCAAAAATGATGAAAGAAGAATCTATAATCTGATTTATTTAGATGGTAAAACCAAAGTGAGCTATGCAAAGAGATTTGCTGTCACTGGTATTACCAGAGATAAAGAATACGATTTAACTCAGGGTACAAATGGCTCAAGAATTTTATACTTTACATCAAATCCTTCAGGTGAAGCTGAAATTGTTGGAATTACTTTAAGTCCTTTAAGTCATGCAAGAAAATTAAGCTTCGATTTTGACTTTTCAAGTTTAGCCATCAAAGGAAGATCAGTTCAAGGAAATATTGTAAGTAAATACTTGGTTAAGAGTATCAAACTAAAACAAAAAGGTGTTTCAACCTTAGGTGGAATTGATATTTGGTATGATGCAGCAATTGGAAGATTAAATACAGCCGAACATGGCAATTATGTAGGTAATTTCTCTGGTGAAGACCAAATTATTTCTATTTATAAAGATGGTAATTACGAGTTAACTAATTTTGATTTATCGAATCACTTTGAATATGAGCAATTGTTATTGATTGCCAAATTCAGGCCTCAAAGACCATTAACTGTTATTTACTTTGATATTAAAGGTAAACAATACAATATCAAACGTTTCTTGATTGAAACCTTAACCATGAACAAAAAATTCATGTGTATTCCTGAAGAAAAAGGAAATTATATTTTATTGGCAACAGATTTAAAAGAACCAAGAGTAAACCTTGTTACAGGAAAAGGAAAAACTGCTTTGGAAGATGAATTAAATCTGAGTGAAATGATTGATGTAAAAGGTTGGAAAGCCATCGGAAATAAATTTGCAGGAAATGATTTACAGAAGCTTGAACTTCTTGAGCCTGATCCTGAATTGGAAGCTGATGAAGTTATAGCTGAAGAGACATTGGTAAACGACGACTTATTCAAAGAAGAGCAGGAGAGGATTAAAAAGCTTTTAGAGGATGATGATTCTGAATCTTTTGAGAAGAAGAAACCGACTAAAAAGCCAAATCCGGGAAATGATGAGCAACCGAAACTTTTTTAAACAGCTATTGGCCATTGGCTTTTAGCTGTTGGCTTTCGATTTGTTTAAGTAGTAATTTATGCAGCTGGCAATTGGCATCTAGCACCTGGCTTATGATTTGGGTGATTAAATCATTTCCTGTAATAATCAATATCCA
>JBMLOK010000417.1:1877-8195 GCA_049243005.1 Bacteroidia bacterium
TCAGTTTACAAAAAACGAATCAACTTTTGAATCTTCAATCGAGAGATTAAAGAACTTAATGATATTCCAGCCTTTGGTGGTGCATTTGTAGTTTAATGTTGCATTAAAACTTGGGAATAATTGGGTGCATTCGCAACCTACGCTTGAAATTCTTGAAGAAATCCAGATTTGATTTTTTGAATTAACCTGGCTTTCATTTACCTCCAGGCCTTTTAAACTTGAGCAACCATCTCTTCCGGTTGCCATCATATTTAAACTTAATACTTCACCTAATGAAAAGGTGTCTTTGAAATTAGGAACATCGGTTATACCACCGACAAATTCTTGTTTACAATCGGTTTTGCTGCAAGAACTTAGCAGCAAAACCGATATTATAATGGGAAAGAAAATCCTCATTAAATTACTCTTTTACTATTCGTGTTTGGTACATTCTATTGTTACCATCCAAAATCTTTACCATATAAACACCTTGTGGTAATTCAGAAACATTCACTTTTATTTCATTTGAAAATGTATCGTAATTGTAAGAAATACTTGCTTCTTTTCCCATTAAATCGTAAGCCATTAAATTAACAATTCCGTTGCTTCTTTCAATTGGAATATTCACTTCTGTTTTAGCCGGATTTGGATATGAAGGAACTGATTGAATTGCATTTAACTCAAATAAACTATTTGGCATAGCAACTTTAAAATCAATCATACTTGAATCTAATCTGGTAAATTGATTACTCAAACCTACAACTTTGAAATAGGTTAAAACTTTTACCCAAATAACCCAGTCTTTTACATCAGACTCTAAAGGTGTTCCAAATAAACGAGCACAACCTTTTGCTCCACCAGCCCAAGTACGAGTTGGCTTATCAGCTTGATATGAAAAATTCGAAGGAACATTTTCAATAGAGATAACTGATGCAGAATCTACACGAACATTATAAAGAGTTCCTGATAAAGTAATTGATGTGTCTAATGGAACCATCAATGAAATAACCTGACTGTAAGCTTCACCAACAATTCCGTTAGGTAGTTTATTTGGAGAAATCCCAGGATAGTTTAAAGCAGGATCCGGTGTGCATTGTGCTTGTGCAAATTGTATACTTGCAAATAATGCGATAATTAGTGTAATTCTTCTTAGCATATGTTTGTATTTAGTTTATTTGATTCGAATTTAAGCAATTTGTTAGTTTAAATTTTATCCTTTTACAGTAAAGATGTTCAAGATTTTGCAGAATAATACTTAAAAATATAATAAAACATCAAAATGAGGCCTAAAATAAAGGGAATTAAGGACCACCACTTTAATCCCGGAGCATAAAATTCATCAATCATCCAGATTGCATTTGCCAAAATCCAACATAAAACGGCTGCATTTGGAATGAAACTCATCTCGTTTGATTTGCTTTTGATTAAAATATAAACTGCCATCAAAATTGTTGGAACAATCATAAAAATGGCTGGAATTTTCCATTCCATCATCCAAAACGAATCTTTAATCAACCAAAAAACAACGTGCAAATTTTCGCTATGCTTTTCCTTCTGTTCGCTCATGATTCTCCTCATTAGATTCTTGAAAATCTTCTTTCTTCTCAATAGGTTTAGAGCAGTAATCACAAATCTCACCTGATTCTAGAACTCCTCTTCCTTCACATTGTGGGCATACATATCCGCAGGTCATTTTGCTCCTTTTTCTATTATATTAATTGAATGTTCTAATAGTTCGTCCTTATTCAAATCTGAATTTAACCAATGAATAGTAAATCCATCTTTTTCAAGTTTTCGAAAATATGTCATTTGTCGTTTCGAGAATCTCCGAATTTCATAAAACAAAGTAAGTTTCATTTCATTAAAACTCAATTTGTTTTGTAAATATAAACTAATGTATTTGTATTCAAGTCCCAATCTTTGAAGTCTTTCGTGAGAATATCCCGCTGATAATAAATCAATTACTTCTTCAAGCATTCCTTCTTTAAATCTGCTTTCTAAACGTTGGTGAATTCTTTCCCACCTAATTTCCTTTTTTGGATTTAATCCAATAATTATCGGATTAAACACTTCATAGTTAAATGATTTTGTAGAATCATCTTCCAAAACCAAAGCCTCAATTGCCCTGATTAACCTCATTTTTGTTGCATCTTGAGGGAAATTTTCAGGAACAAAATTGGGCTGATTCAACAATTGATTTTTTAGCTCCTCAATTGATAAAAGTTCAAGGTTTGTTCTGAGTTCTTTTGAAATTTCATACTTACCAAGTTTCAGGTTCTTTAAACAAGATTCCAGATACAATCCACTTCCACCACATAAAACCGGTTTTATATTTTTATTGCTTAAAGTGTCTTTGGTTGCTTTTAGATGTTGTATGAATAAACTCAAATTGAATTCTTCATTCAAATTGCAAATATCGATTAAATGATAGGGGATTTGTTTGTCATTAACTTGGTATTCATTTAAATCTTTACCACTACCTATATTAAGTTCTTTATAAACCTGACGAGAATCTATACTAATAATTTCAGTTTGGAAAAAATGAGCAAGTTTTACCGCCAAATTTGTTTTGCCTGATGCAGTAGGGCCCAGAACCATAATAGAATCGAAGTTTTCAGGAATTTTCATCTTAAATCTAATATGAATTTGATACTCCCAATACTACTAATACCCCGTTTTTGATTTTTTTCTCTGATTTTAATTTGAAGTGAATCAGGCTCTCTAATTTCTTTAAAGCCCAATTTCAAAAAGGCTTCTCCATTTCCCCAGTTTTTATCGGCGTATGTCATGATGTGTTTTGCACCAGTTTCTTCAATAAATGCCTTTAATAACTTACCCATACCGCCAATTACTGTGCAATCTGATGATGAGGCATATCTTTCCCAGACATATGAATAGTAAGGAATTGCTTCATAAGTCATAATCATTGGCTTACTAAAACCGGCAACAGCTTTTAATTCATCTTTATAAAACAAACCATATCTGTAAAAAGCAGCACTTGAGCCTAAACTATGGTTATCCTCCAGAAAACTATTGGATATTTCTTTGCTGATTTTTTGAATTTTACATGCACGGCCATGAATTCTATTTCTAATTTTCCATAAACTCAAAATTCTGTTTTCCAACAAAATGCGGTTTTCATTCCAATCTTTTTCGAAAAGAAATATCATCCTTCTATTTTTTTCCTTAGTCAGTTTTAGGAAATCCAACTCTTTTTTATAAAAAAAATCTTCCTTTTCAATATCTATTAACAATAAAATCAGCTCTTTATCATCAAAAAAATAAGCATTTAAGTCTAAAAGCAAATCTCCACTATCCTCATCACTTAAGATTTTATTAGTTTTAAGTAGCTGATAGATAGCGTTTTTAAACGGCATTTTTAAATATTGTTAAAGGTTAGCAAATTAGTGCTATAAAATGGTAATTTTGAAAACTTGAGAAAAATTATCACATATTGCTTTTTATTGATTTTACTGCCTTTTATTGGCTTTTCGCAAGATAAAGAACTGATTTACAATTTAAGCAGTCCTGAATTCTCCGAAAAAAGCACTGAACTAAAGGGGCAATGGATGTTTTATTGGAATAAATCAGCTCTTAATGTTTCAAATAACAAGCTCCCATTTACTTTAGTTAAAGTTCCTGGTTCTTGGGATAAAGATATTTATGGTAAAACAGGATTTGGCACATATAGATACAAATTTGTACATGGATTAAAAATAGGAGAGGTTTTAGGAGTAAAATTTCATTCAGTTAGTTCAGCATATAATTTATATGTGAATGGTGAAAAACTAGGCAGTGTTGGAACTTTTTCTCAAAATCCGGAATTAGCCAAACCTGATTATTTTCCAAGAGCTTATTATTTTAGTATAAAATCTGATACCATTGATATTCTTATAGAAGTTTCAAATTATCATTACAGACAAGGTGGGATTTGGATTACACCTTTAATTGGCAAAGCAGCTGTTATTCGTCAAAAAAGCTATAACAATTTAATTGGGTATTCAGCATTATTTGGTGCTTTAATCGTAATGGGACTGTATTTCTTATCATTCTATTATTCAAAAACATCAGAAAAAGCCAATTTGCTATTTGCATTGGCTTGTTTTGCATCAGCAATAAGAATAGCCAGTACGGGAGAAATCATTTTCAGGCAAATTGATTTTCCAATGAATTGGGACACTTTGGTGAAATTTGAGTTTATTTCTTTTTGTATGATGATGCTATTTGGCGTATTGTACATCCAAAGTTTGTTCAAGAATGATGTTAATCCAAAAGTAGCAAATGTAATCAGTGCTGTAAATATTGTTTTTGCACTGTTATTCTTGTTTTTACCAATTTATAATGCATCATTATTAGTACCGCCATATTTAGTTTTAGCGGCGTTACAATTGGGTTATTTGCTCAATTTGGTTATTAAAGTGCTAATCAACAAAAGAAAGTTTTCAGGACTAGTTGGAGGTGCATATTTAATTGTACTTGTATTAGGATTGAATGATATTTTATTAAGTCAGGAATTAATAAATTCCGTTTTTTTAGCACCACTAGGTGTATTTATATTTTGCTTCATTCAAGCATATGCTTTAACTAGAAAGTTTTCATTGGCTTTTCATGAGGTTGAACATTTATCTGATAAACTAATTGAAATCAACCATAATCAGGAAGATATTATTAAGGAAAGAACTGGAAAGCTGAATAATCAGGCACAAGAATTAAAAAAACTAAATAGCGTTAAGGATAGAATTTTCTCAATAGTTGCACACGATTTAAGAGCACCCATTAAGTCATTAGGAAGTGTATTAAACTTTGCAGATGATGAAGATGTAACTCTAGAAGAACTAAGGAAATACTTAAGAGGCATTCGCAAAAATGTAGATAGCTTGAATCTCACTTTAGAAAATCTATTGGTTTGGTCGACAAACCAAGTTAATGGCGTTCAAAGTACTGCAGAGTTGATTGATATCAGAAGCATTGTTAATCAAAAGATTGAATTATATATATTTCAAGCTAAAGAAAAGGACATTAAATTAAACAGCCAGATAAAAGAACGAGCGCTGGTTTATATCGATTCAAACCATTTAAAGTTAATTCTACGCAATCTTATAAGCAATGCCATTAAATTCACTCCAAATGGAGGCTCAATTAATATAAGTGCACAATATTTGGGTAATCAAATGATTGAAATTTGCGTTTCAGATTCAGGTGTTGGAATGCCGGCTAATATTATCAAAAAGATATTGGAAGAAGGTGAGATTTACACTTCTTATGGTACAAAAAATGAAAAAGGCACAGGACTAGGTTTAATGTTGTGCAAAGAATACGTTGAATTCAATGGAGGATTCTTCAGAATAGAAAGCGAAGCAGAAAAGGGTACAAAAGTGCTGTTTACATTGAGAACGCAACCGAATTAATTTCTATTGGTTAAAGTTAATTAGTGTTTTTTTGTACAAATTATTCAAATAATATTTAGCAAATTAAAACACTTAATGCAACGCATCTTTCAATATTCAAGCTTACTTTTAGTTTTCATGAGAAGCGGGATTTTATTCTTGGGAATTCGGTTTATTGAAGATATCAGTTTGCGATATAAAGTATTTGAAATTTTTCAATTGGGAATTCCGATTTTACCAGAGGGTGATACATTTTCTGAAGCCTATTCTTTTAAGAATAATAATTTTATTACAAATCCACATTTAAACTATATTCTAAAAAGAGGATTTCCAATTTTTAGCATTCTTATTAGCTTAATTTGGTCAGGAATATTTATAAAACTTGGTCAATTTTTTAATAAGAATGAAATTAAGATAAATGTAAGTCAGATCAAATTTTGGAAAAAGGTATTTTATCTAAATATCCTGTTTTCAATCTTATATTTAATTATTGGTTTATCTAATGATTACTTAAATTATTTCGGCCTTAAAAATGATTTAAGTGATCTAACCAAATTCATACTTGAAATTATCTTCATTCTTTTTTTTCTCCCATTTTTTATTGTTCAATTATTTACAATTGGAATACCAAGTACAAATGGCCTATTAAGTTATTTAGATACTGAAATACTTTTTTTAATATATCCTTCTTTTACTATGATTATGGGTGCAATATTGATAACATATTTTAAGTATTGTTATAAAAATAGAAAAACAAAAGTCATAACACCGATTGAGTCAAAAGAATTCATTCAGCCAAAAATTAAATGGCATAAACTAGAAAAAGACAGTATTTAAATCTAGGTTGATTTATAGTTAATAATTGTGCATTCAGAATGCTTGCTTTGAAAAGATTTCTTAAAATAACACTCAAACTCTTCAGCTATCTTTTGGGATTGGCCGCTATTTGTAG
>JBMLOK010000418.1:0-1603 GCA_049243005.1 Bacteroidia bacterium
AGTGTATCAGCTGATAACTGATAAGGAAATGGATTGATGCTTTTCCTGTATTCATATTTGTAACCATACCTCAATGCAGCTATATCACTTAATACCGCTGATGATGTTGGGAACCTTCCTGCTCCTTTGCCAGATAGAAATTGTTCATCTGCTAAGGAGCTTCCAATAACTACTCCATTGAACTCTTTGTTTACAGAAAATAATTTATTTTCTTGGTTTACAAATCCGGGTAAAACGAATGCATTTACCAAACTTTCATTCCTGCTGGCATGTGCCAATAGTTTTATCTTGTATCCTTTTTCTTTGGCGTAATTGGTGTCGAAATCGTGAATTTTATTGATACCAATTC
The DNA here is from genome assembly GCA_049243005.1 of Bacteroidia bacterium. Classification (GTDB taxonomy): domain Bacteria; phylum Bacteroidota; class Bacteroidia; order UKL13-3; family UKL13-3; genus CAISCU01. Next base: position 350 of record JBMLOK010000418.1, read on the forward strand.
GCGTAATTTCATCGGGATTTGCATAAATACCGTAAGCATGTTTAATTACAATTGCCAGTTTGTTTACTGCATCATATCCTTCTACATCCAACGATGGATTGCTTTCAGCGAAACCCAGGTCCTGCGCTTCTTTTAAGGCAACTTCATAGTTTAATCCATCATCATTCATCCTGCTTAGAATAAAGTTGGTAGAACCATTTACAATACCTGAAAACGATTGTAACAAGTCATTGTCAAAATACTCTTCCAGATTTCTGATAACAGGAATACTTCCACAAACTGCTGCTTCATACAATAAAGAAAGTTGTTCTTTGTTTTGTTGAATGTCCAGCAATTCAGATAGGTGCTCTGCTATCATTTTTTTATTAGCTGATACAACAGACTTCCCATTCAACAATGCTTTTTTAACGATTGCATATGCAGCATTGGCATCATCAATCAATTCTACTATGACATTTATATTTTCATCATTCAATAATTCATCTGCTGATACAGTAAACAATTCAGCCGGTGCATTTCTTGATTTTTCAGGATTCTTGATACAGATTTTTTTGATTTCAGCATCCAATCCAGGTGTTTTTTTGAGTACCTGATAAATTCCTTCACCTACTACTCCAAAGCCAAACAAGCCTATTTTTAATGATCTGTTTTTACTCATGATACAGTAATGCTTTTTTGTTTTGATGAAATAGATGAATTCAAAATTTCAAGTGAAGAACTTATGTCCTCAATTAACACTTCTGCACTTTCAATACCGCAGCTAATTCTGATTAATGAATCTTGTATCCCAGAACTTAATCTCTTCTCTCTTGGTATAGAAGCATGAGTCATTTGTGCAGGATGACATATCAAACTTTTAACCCCGCCTAAACTTTCTGCCAGTTTAAAATACTGAGTATTGCTAACAAGTGTATTGGCTAATTCCACTGTATCTTCATGAAGAGCAAATGATACTACACCACCAAACAATCCATTTTGTTGTTGAGCTGCTATATCATGATTTTTATGATGTTTGAGTCCGGGATAATACACTACCGAAACAAGTGGATGTGTCAATAAATATTCTGCAACTTTTAAAGCAGTTTCATTTTGTTTTACAACTCTTAGTTCAGCAGTTTCAATTCCTCTAATGAGTAACCAAGCATCTTGCGGACCTAAAATTCCACCGGTTGCATTTTGAAAGAATTTGATTTTATCTGCAATTTCTTTGTCTTTTGAAATCACCAATCCTGCTAATAAATCTGAATGTCCGCC
>JBMLOK010000419.1:0-4166 GCA_049243005.1 Bacteroidia bacterium
CCGGTTTAACCGGACGTAAAATCATCGTAGATACTTATGGTGGAAAAGGTGCTCATGGTGGTGGTGCATTCTCAGGAAAAGATCCTTCTAAAGTTGACCGTTCTGCTGCTTATGCTACTCGTCATATTGCAAAAAACTTAGTTGCTGCAGGTTTATGTACAGAAGTTTTGGTACAAGTAAGTTATGCAATTGGTGTTAAAGACCCTATGGGAATTTACATCAACACTTATGGTACTTCTAAAGTAAAAATGAGTGATGGTGCAATTGCTAAAATAGTTGAAAAATTATTTGACATGACTCCTTACGGAATCGAAACACGTTTGAAATTACGTAACCCTATTTACAGCGAAACTGCTGCTTATGGCCATATGGGAAGAAAGAATGAAGTAAAAACTCTTACTTTCAAAGGTCCTGATGGAAAAGACGTAACCAGAAAAGTAGAATTATTTACCTGGGAAAAATTAGACATGGTAGATAAAGTTAAAAAAGCTTTCAAATTGAAATAATCAATTGATGCATAAAAGAAAAGCCAATCCTTCGCGGGATTGGCTTTTTTTATGGTTTTAAAATTGAAAACGTATTTGTAAAACTGAAATTAAATCAAATTGATATCTAACATATCTGCAATATCATCACCGGTAGCATCTTTAAAATCATCATCAACACTTACAAGTGCTAAAGGATTGAATTCGCCTTGTATTTCCATTCTTTCAAAGAAAAACCTAATTGTTCTAACTTCAACCCATGCCAAACCAATACCTAAGGTAAATACAATTAATAAGAGGTTAGTTAAACTTAAAACCAGAAAATCAATGCCTTCAATTTCTGAATTGAATGAAATCTCCCTACCCTCTTGTTCAAGTTTAGTATTATCTGCCAAGTATTTAATTACATCTTTATAAAACCAAAAATAATAAATACCCAAAGTTAAAACGGTAAGAATTAATCCTTTTAGGTTTAAAATAAAATAATCCATTCCCTGTCCTTTAAAGGTAAAACTCGCATTTCCAAAGCGGATGTTGTTAGTAATATAAGTTCTAAGCTTCATTACAAACCAAGAACCATAGATACCCAATGTTAATGCGGTTAATAACATCCCTAACAAAAACTCTTTAATCAATGTGCCTCTATCACCAATATAGGAGAATTGAATATTGCCCCAAAAGCTTCTTGATAAACGATACCTTAAAGAACCATGTATACTTAATGGAACAAGGATAAGCACAACTACATAAAAGACTCCGGTTACAGTAATAATTGCAGATTGATTTTGACTTATTGCTGCAGCTATTAATGCGATATAAAATACCAGAAAAATTCCTACTGCTTTAATAAAGCCAACAAACATTTCGTTTCCGGTTCCTGTGAACCTAAATTTCACATTGTCAAGTTCTGTATTATCGTATAGAAAGATTAATTTTTTAGCCTTTGCCCAAGGATAATAAATCCCTAAAGTAAGGCCCATTAAAATTCCATTTACTAATTTTACGATGAAGTAATCAGTTCCATTCGCATTAAAATTTAATTTTCTACTTGTAATTTTTTGGTCGATAAGTTCCATAGTTTATAATTTGAAATTCAATTTATAAATATTTGACAATAAAACAACTAAGATTTTGATTTCAACTTAATCAACCAAAGAAAGAAAAATGTAATGGCTCCATTGATAAGCAATAGTTCATAGCTAAACTTATAGCCATTGAACAATTCCTTTGAATAGGAATAAAGAAAATAGGAGATTATTGGAGGGAAAATACTTACAAAAGGTACCCACGAATCTTTAACTTTAATCTTGGTAAATAATCCAAAAGTAAACAAACCCAAAAGCGGACCATACGTATAAGCTGCTATGGTAAATATTGCATCTAAAACTGATGTTTGATTAAGCTGCTGACTCAGAATAATTGCCAGCCACAATAAAAAGGCAAAACCTGCATGTACCCAATGACGAATACTTTTCATTTTCGACTCTGTGTACTTTCCTTTTTCTTCAAAGCCTAAAAAATCAATACAAAAAGAAGTGGTTAATGTTGTAAGAACACTATCTGCGCTGTTAAAAGTTGCTGCTGTAAGTCCGATGATAAACACCAAAGCTGCAAAAGCACCTAAATGATTTAATGCCAATAAAGGAAATACCTTATCGGTTTCAACTTTTAATGTAGTTGGATTGATTGGTAATTGAATACCCTTTTGTTGCACATACAAATAAATTAAAGCACCTAAAGAAAGGAAAAACACATTTACCAATAACACAATAAAACTAAATGAGTACATGTTCTTTTGTGCCTCGGGAAGACTTCTGCAGGAAAGATTCTTTTGCATCATGTTTTGATCGAGACCTGTCATTACAATCGTAATAAAAGCACCACTAAGAAACTGTTTGAAGAAGAAATTCTTTTCCTGCCAGTTCCAGAAAAATGTGTTTGAATAATCTGAATTTACTATAGCATTAACCGATTCAGAAAACGACCAATTAAGTTGTGAAATGATTGCTACAATAGATAGAATAACAGCCAGCAATAAAAATCCTGATTGAAAGAGGTCGGTCCAAACTAAGGTTTTAATTCCACCTCTGTACGTATAAACCAACATCAAAACAATAATTATAGCAACAGAAAGCGGAAAAGGAATATTCCACTGACTAAATACAAACAATTGTAAAACACTGGCAGCTAAAAAAAGACGAAGTGCTGCACCAATAATTCTTGAGATTAAAAAATAGAAAGAACCCGTTTTCTGACTGCTTCTACCAAATCTGCCTAACAAATAAGAGTAAATAGAAGTAAGTTGAAGTGAATAAAACAGAGGCAATAAAACCCGGGCAATCACAAAATATCCTAAAACATAACCAAAAACGAGTTGCAGGTAGGAGAACTGATTATTTAAAATAGTGCCTGGAAGGGAAATAAAAGTTACACCCGATAAAGAATCACCAATCATACCAAAGGCAACCACATACCAGGGAGATTGTCTATTGCCAGTGAAATAGGATTCATTGTTTTCATGTTTTCCGGTAAACCATGAAATGCTTAAGAGCCCAATAAAATAGAGGCTTATACAAAACAGAATAAAAATTGGAGACATTTTACGAAAGTATAAATTAAAAAATGATGGTCATGAAAAAGAATCCACCAAAAAGAAAACGAATCAAAGTAATGGACAGAATCAATGAAAAACCAACAGAAATGTTTATTATTTGTAAAAAAATTGTCTGAAGGAATGAAATCTTTTCTCACCTTTGCAGCCCCGCAAATTTTGGCACAATAATTTCATAAGAACAATTGTGTTGAAAAAAGGAGGTAAAAGGCTTAAATTACAATTAAAAATTAGCAGCAAAGCTGATGAGTTTAGAAATCAAAAAATCGAAGATTCCGGGAGCAGGAAAAGGTTTATTTACGAATGCACCCATTAAAAGAGGTGAAAGAGTAATTGAATACACCGGCGAAATTATTACATGGAAAGAATGCCAGGCCAGGAATGAAAAAATGGATGGATTTGGAGCTTATTACTTTTACATCTCTGAAAAGAAATGTATTGATGCAGAACACATTTTAGATTCTTTAGCTCGTTATGCCAATGATGCCGCGGGATTTGTGAGACTACCCGGCGTTAGAAACAATTGCAGATATGAGGTAATTAGAAACCGAGCTTATGTAATTGCCAGCAGAAATTTAAAACCCGGTGATGAAATTTTTGTTGCTTATGGCAAAGAATACTGGGATGCTTTAAGACATAATGGAATTGGACCTGATACCCAAAAAAAGAAAGTAACTAAAAAGAAAGAAACAGTTAAAAAACAGGAAGAATTACACGCAACAGCGAAGAGAATTGAAACTCATCATGCTTAATCCTTTGATTTTATTGCAGAATTTCTATTTTTGAAACCCTTTAAAAGAACGATTTAAAAAAATGAATCTAATAAAAAAATATTTTACACTTATTGTATTTGCATTGTTAGGCAATCTTGCATTTGCACAAGTACAAGATCCGGCATCGCCTGGATTTGACTTTACAAATCCGGATACTTTAACAGTTGATTCCTCAAACATGGATCCAACTCTTGATATGAACAATTCAAAAGACCCTATTGATCCAACTTTAAAACCTTATGAAAGAATTGTTTTAAATGTGGATTCAGCAACTAACCTAATTACTTACTCGGGTGT
>JBMLOK010000419.1:4266-6648 GCA_049243005.1 Bacteroidia bacterium
AATAGTTATAAAGCTGCATTAAGAGAGCCTAAAATTATTGATGAAGATGATTGGTAGTCTTTAGATACCTTTTTAAAAAAGCTGCTTTTTCTATTGAAGAAGCAGCTTTTTTTATGCCAATCATCCACCAACAAGTAGTAATTAGGACCATCTAAAAATTATAGTAACTAGTCAGAATTTAGGCGTTGCCAAATTAGATGCACATAAAATACTTCAATTTGTCAGCAAGCCCAAAACAATACATGTAGGCAGATTTATATCCTGAACAAAAAATTTATTCTAAAAAAAGGAGGCTTAATTAGCCTTAAAATAAAAATCTCCTTCATCATAAGAAAGAGCTTCATTTGAAGTAAGTTTTACCAATTGTTCGTCTTTTAAACGATATGGCGAATAATTCCATGATTGAAACAATTCCATCATTTTTCTGCGGTTCTCTTCTTCACTGATTTCAATCTGAATAAGAGGTTTGAATTTTTGAATGGTTTCTTTCATCTGAGGGAATAAATACACCTCATAACCTTCCACATCACATTTCAAAAAATCGAGTCGTGCTAAATCCTTAAATAAATTATCGGCAACCAACATTTGGGCCTTGTAGCTCAATCCGCCTGAGTTTGAAGCCTGATCAACAACCTTGGTTAAACCATGTCTAAATACGCCATCTAAAACAGGAGTTTCAAGTGTAATTTCCTTTTGTTCTGCTCCCAATGCTACTTGGTATAAGGTGATATTATTTAAAGCAAACGACTTGGTATTCTTTAAAAAAACATTGGCAAACATAGGAACCGGTTCAACAGAATAAACATGTCCGGTTTTTCCTGCATATTTCGAAAGAAAAACAGAGTAATAACCAACATTGGCACCAATATCAACGCAGGTAAATCCGGGTTGTACCAGTTTTTCAAGGAAGAATAATTCGGGATACTTCTTCTTTAATCTTCCATTGGCTATTAATCGGATATAAGTGCTACTAACAAGCGACAAATAATTTTCGGTGCCAAGCGCCTGCAATAACCAGGATCTGAGTTTCTTTTCCAGCATTTTATTTCACTTCCTCAAAATCTACATACTCGCCAATCTTATCGCTGCCGGTAGTTTTTTTGTTTTCTACTTTTTTGTTGATGGTAATTGTACCTTCAGGTTTCCCTTGTTCATTATCCTGAGGAGGATAATGATGGTGATTGATATTGTTATAAACCTTTACTTTAAACAATCCTCCAAATAAAAATCTGAACAGGACATAAAATAAGAAGGCGTATAAAAGAAACTTGAATATCATTTTCTTAATTTTTAAAACTTGTACAAAGAAACGAAATTTAAATTAATGCTCCTATAAGCTTATACAATCGGTAAAAAAGGAAGAAATTCCCTTCATTTCCAATGATTTTAGGAATTAATGTTTCTTAAATTTCAAGGATAATCCATTTACACAGTACCTTAATCCTGTTTTGTCTTTGGGACCATCATCAAAAACATGACCCAAATGTCCGCCGCATGATGCACACATAATTTCGGTTCTAACCATGCCATGTGTTTCATCGGTTTTTGTTACAATTTTGGTTTTGTCAACCGCTTCATAAAAACTAGGCCATCCACATCCGCTATCAAATTTCCCATCAGATGAAAACAATTCTTCACCACATCCTGCACATTGGTATAAACCTCCATCCCATTGTGTTTCAAACTCGCTAGTAAACGGACGTTCTGTTCCTTTTTTCCTAAGAATATAATATTGGTCTGAATTCAATTCCTTGTTCCAGTCTGCTTCAGTTTTATTTACTTTAAAAACGTAGGAATCATTTATTTCCTTGTGCTCTGTGAGTGTTACCATTTTCATTCTATTATTACCAATTTTGTTTTTTCTGAATTGCCTTGTTTTACTTTAAAGAAATAAGCACCATTCTTTAATTGTCCGTTAATTTCAATTGACTTTTCGGTTCCTTTATTGTTTAAAAAACTAAGAACTTCTAAACCTGTAATATCATAAACATACACATCGAACAATTGGTTTTCATTAATTCCATCTATATGAATACTTGGCTTGTTAAGAGGATTGGGATATAAAACCAGATTTGATAAATCAACACCTGGAATTTTCAGAGAAATTATACTTGAATATGAAAATTGTCCATCAAAATCAATTTGTTTCAATCTATAAAACACAGTAAAATTTGATTTTTCAATAATGTTTTCATCGGTAAAAAAGTATTTGTTTTGGACATTACTATTTCCTGCAGCTAATTGTTCTCCAATTTTTTCCCAATTTTCTGCATCAAAACTTCTTTCAATTTCAAAAGAATAGGAGTTTTTTTCTGAGGCAGTTTTCCATTGTAATTCAACATTCTGATTAGAAAGTTCACCTGTAAAACTCAACCATTCAAC
>JBMLOK010000420.1:0-4546 GCA_049243005.1 Bacteroidia bacterium
AATTATATCCTCGATTAAATACAAATAATAAAATTGATTCATATAGAGCACAAAAAAAGGGGATGCAAAATTGCATCCCCTTTTTATTATCAATTAAGCCTAAACTTATTTCTTAGCTACAACTCTAACTTTTACGTTGAAAGTGTTAGCAATAGCTTTGTCGCCAATACCTTCGAAGAAAGAAGCTGAACCGTATTTGATATCATATAAAGTACGATCGATATCAAACTCAGCATTTGCAATTACTTGACCATCTTTAACTACTACGAAAGCACCGAATTTTATTTCTTTAGTGATTCCTTTGATAGTTAAATCAGCAACTACATTGTAATTGTTTTCACCAGCTTTAGCACCTTTAATTGCTGTTGCAGATTTGATTTTAATTGTAGCAGTTGTATTTTTTTCAGTTGAGAAAAAATCATCACTTTTTAAGTGACCAACCAATTTATCATGCCATTCACCTTGTAAATCTGTAGCATCGATAGTTGTCATATCAACAATAATTTCAGCACCAACTAAAGAAGTACCTTGTACTGAAATTGAACCACCTTTAAAAGTAGCAACACCAAAATGCTCTCCAGTTACTTTTTTAGCATGCCATTTGAAAGTTGAAGCAGTTGCATCTACAGTGTAAGAATCAGCAGCTTTTTTAGTAGCTTTTTTTGGAGAACCAGCAAACACAGATAAACCCAGACCTGCGATTGTTAAAAACATCATTAACTTTTTCATATTCTTTTGTATTTATTGAAAATTATTCTTCAAGCTCGAAACCATCGCTGAGTTTATCAAGAAGTTCATTTAATTTTATTAGCTCTTCTTCATTTAAGCCTCTAAAATCCATTTCAAAGCTCCTAATTGCAGGATCAAGGTATTCTAATAGATCTAAACCTGATTGAGTAATTAATACCTCAACCTGACGTCTGTCTTTAGGACATTCCTCTCTCGACAACAATGACTTTTGTTTCAACTTCTCTACCAATCGCGATGCATTACTCATCTTGTCTAACATTCGGTCTTGTAACAGACCAATATTAGCCGGATTCGGATACTGTCCTCTAAGTATTCTGAGGATATTGTATTGCTCCGGAGATAAATCATGCTGTTTAAAAAATCTTGCCTGTGCAGATTTCATTAAACCGCTGAGATAAAATAAGTTTAAAAAAGCCTTCTGTTGATGACTTACGAACTTGGTTTGTTTAATAGCTTCTTCTAATCTCATCTGATTTCTAATACAAATTTATATGTATATACATTAATTGCCATGACATTTTATTTTCTACATTATAAGATATTGATTTTCAATATATTTATTTGACTCGCTCTCCTGAAATATATAAATATTTAGCCTTTTGATTTCTAATTTTCAACAAATCATCCTTCAAGAGATCGACATCTAATATGATAAAATCAGCTTTCTTATTCAATTCCAGACTTCCAACTTCATTATCCATAAAACCTGCTTTAGCAGCCCATATTGTCATACCCTTTAAAGCTTGTTCTCTACTCAATGCTTGCTCAGGTAAAAATCCATTTAATGGAAAACCCTTTGCATCTTTTCTAGATACTGCAGCATCAAAAGTAAAAAATGGAGAAACATCTTCAACAGGAAAATCGGTACCTAAAGGTAACCAATTATTTTGTTTTAAAAGTGAGGCATAAGAATATGCACCATTTAAGCGTGTGTAACCTAAACGACTTTCAGCCCAATACATATCACTTGTTGCATGAGTTGGTTGAACCGATGGGATGATATTTCTTGCTTTGAACAAATCTCTATCTGCAGGATTAACTACTTGTGCGTGTTCTATTCTCCAGCGTCTGTCGTTACCAGCTGGCAAGTATTTATTATACAAACTAAGAATCAGAAAATTTGCAGAATCACCAATACAATGTGTATTCAATTGAAAGCGGCTATTAGCAATTAAATTCACCATTGCTTCTAAAGAATCAGGAGAAGAAATCATAAAACCGAAATGTCCTTTTCTATCTGTATAATGCTCCTTTAAACAAGCACCTCTTGAACCTAAAGCACCATCACCATACATTTTAAACGAACGAACTTTTAATCTATCCTTATCTATGCCACCTAAAGAATCTAGGTAGCTAAAATGCTTCCTTGAAATACTTAACATGGCATTCATACGAATTTTTAATTTACCAGCTATTTGTAACGAATCTATGAGTTCAACAATATCCTTATCTAAACCGGCATCATTAACTGTAGACAATCCATAAGTAAAACATTGTTCCTGGGCTTTCATCAATGCACTTACCTTTTCGGCATAGGTAAGCTGAGGCATAAAACCTCCAACATAATCTGCAGCTTCATCCAATAATACACCCGTAAGTTTTCCATTTTTCAAAATAATCTCTCCGCCTGAAATCTTACTTTTAGAATTCAATCCTGCTAAATTCAACAGATAATCATTTGCAATTGCAGCATGACCATCAACTCTTTTAAGAAAAACAGGAATATCAGGAAAAGCAGCATTGAGAGCTGAATTATCAGGAAATTCTTTTGAATCAAATAAATTTTGATCCCAACCTCTTCCTCTTATAAACTTTAATGTTGAATTGGACGAAAACTTGATGCATCGAGAAACAATTTCTTCAATTGATTTGGAACCCGATAAATCTGCCTGTTGAAGAAATAATCCCAGTCCGTAAAAATGGCAATGCGCATCAATTAAACCCGGATAAACATGTGCACCTTTTAAATCAGTTTTATTTGAAATTAAAAACTGTTTCTCAAGTAAATTAACTTCACCGAAGGCCAAAATTTTGCCTTCATTTACTACAAATGCATTGTAAATAGCATTAACAGAATCCAATGTATGAACTTGAGCATTATAGTAAAGATGATCAGCCTTCTCAATACTTTTACAAGAAAAAAGAAGTGTCAAACTCAACAGAATTAAAGCATAAATTTTATTCATTTTAATTAATTGCATCATTAGAAATTTTGCGTTTATGTTTCCACCTTCTATGACTCCACAACCAGGCTTCAGGTTGTTGATGAATTTGTTGTTCAAGAAATTGAGTATGGCGTTCTGTAATTAAAAAATCAGGTTCATCTTTTGGCGAACTACTTACCAATTTATAATTCAATTCATATTTACCCCTTCCAACCCTGTATAAATCACAAAAAACAATGGGAAAATTAAACTTCTTGGCAATCTTTTCCGGACCCATGAATACAGGAGTATCCTGATTCAAAAAATTCATCCAATGACAATTTTCTCCGCTTGGTGTTTGATCTGCAATAAAAGCATAACAATAAAAATCATTTTTAGCTGCCAACATAAACTTTAGGGTTGAATTCATAGGAATAGGTTGAAGTTCAAAACGAGTTCTTTGGTAATACATTAGCCAATCGAACCATTTACTGCTTAATGGATGGTATAAAACACCCATTCTATAACCCAAAACATGCATAAATTGTCCACCCCACTCCCAGTTTCCATTATGTCCACCAACGAGTATAAAAGATTGATTATTCTTTTTATACTCTTCAATTAATTCGCTACCATTTAAAATTACTCGTTTACTTAAAGCTGATTTTGAAATAGTAAGCATTTTCAACGTTTCAATAATTACATCAAAAAGATTCTGATAAAACTTCCAAGCAATATCTTCAATCCATTTTTCGTCTTTATCAGGAAATGAATTCTTCAAATTTTCAATAACTACCTTCTTCCTATATCCAAAAACCCTATATCCCAAAAACCTTAAAAAATCTGAAATCAGGTACAAAACCGGCATTGGGAGTAACATCAGCAAGAAAAACGGAGCTGAAATAATCGGATAAAACCACTTTTTGGAAGGTGCTTTAAAAACGTCTTTCATAAATTAAGCTTTTGAAGGTTCCCAAAGTTCAATTTTATTTCCTTCACAATCTAAAATCCAGGTAAACTTGCCAAATTCACTTGATTCAGGATCTGCAAGAATTTGAATTCCTTCTGATTTTAAAATGCTAACCAAATTATCAAGGTCTTCAACAATAAAATTAAACATCAAATTAGATGTTGATGGCTCAAAATAGTTGGTATGAGAAGGGAAAGGAGAAAAAACATTGTAGGCATTCGGATGCATTCTGACAGCATCAGAAAAAGGAAAAATAGCTCCCCAATCTTCTAAAGGAATACCTAAGTGCTTTTTATACCACTCAATTAAAGCTTTCTTATCCTGACACTTAAAGAAAACTCCGCCAAATGCAGATACCCGTTTTTCCATAATTTAAAAAACCCAAAAGTAAGGAAAAAGTGCAAATCAGTATAAAAGAGTAAAATTTGAATTTGGAAAAAGCCAAGGCATCACTTATTTTCGCAGTCCTTAAAAAGGGCCTATAGCTCATTCGGTTAGAGCAACTGACTCATAATCAGTAGGTGCCTGGTTCGATTCCAGGTGGGCCCACAAAAGGTAAAGCAGTACGAAAGTGCTGCTTTTTTTGTTTTATGTTGATGTTAAATACATTCTAATCGAATTACTAGAAGCTGAAAAACATCCATTTAAGCTTTCGGGATTTTTATGGTCGAACAAAAATCAA
>JBMLOK010000421.1:0-7290 GCA_049243005.1 Bacteroidia bacterium
TTGAACAAAGGTTTTCTAATATCCCTTATTTATATATTGCTGATGGTCATCATCGCTCTGCAGGTTCTGCTGCTTATGGAGAAAGGATGATTGCGCAAAAAGGTAAAGGTAACGGAAATGAATCTTACCATTATTTTCCCGTTTGTTTGATTCCATTTAGTAAACTTACTATTTATGAATACCATAGATTGGTAAAAGATAAAGCAAGAGTTAATGCCTCTAATTTTTTAGATAAGTTAAAATTGAGTTTTGATTTGGTTCCATCTGGTTCACTTCCAGTTCAGCCATTAAACAAAGGTGAATTTGGAATTTATTTTCAGAATAAGGCTTATTTACTAAGTTTAAAACCTGAAATTAAATCGAAGTTAACAGGTATTCTTGAGCTTTTGGATGTAAGTATAGTTGAAGAGTATATCCTTAAAAACATATTTGAAATTAGCGACAGTAAATCAGATCACAGATTGTCGTTTATGGATGGTGGAAAAGGGATTGGTCATTTACAAGAATCAATTGATTCGGGAGAATTTGACTTAGCAATCACACTTTTTCCAACTTCAATAGAAGAAGTAAAAGATGTTGCAGAGAATAATTTGATTATGCCACCCAAATCAACTTGGATTGAACCTAAAATCAGAACAGGCTTACTGATTTTAGCTCATGATGAAGGCGAAATTGTAGGTCAATAAATTCAAAAAAAGAGGCTGTCTCACTTAGTGAAATAGCCTCTTTTTTATTCGAAAAGTAACTTAGAAGAATCTTTTAATCAATACTAAGGCTCTTCATTTTTGCTTTTGTTTAAACTCTTTTTATTAATAAACCAGACTTAAAATTTTGGTTTTAACAACCATGTCTTCATCAATTTTAGTTAATTCAACCGGAGTAATTTCATTCACTAACATTGGATCGTAATTGGTTTTTACTTTGATATAGTTTTCTGTAAAACCATACATGGTATCATTATCGTTTTCTGCTTCCCACAAAACCTGATAAGATTTTCCTATATTTTGTTCGTAGAAGAAATGACGTTTTTTATCACTTAAGATATGAAGTCTTTTACTTCTTTCTGCCCTTATTCCCATTCTTACTTTTCCCGGCATTTTATAAGCAGTGGTATTTGGACGTTCGCTATAAGTAAAAACATGTAAATAGCTAATATCTAAATCAGTTAAGAACTTATAGGTTATTTCAAACTCTTCATCTGTTTCTCCAGGAAATCCAACAATTACATCAACACCAATGCAAGCATGAGGCATTTTTTCTTTGATGCGATTCACCCTTGATGCATATAAATCACTTAGGTATTTTCTCCTCATTGATTTCAGCATTTCATCTGAGCCGGATTGTAATGGAATATGAAAATGTGGTACAATTTTTTTAGAAGTAGCTGCAAAATCGATAATCTCATCAGACAAAAGATTTGGTTCAATACTACTGATTCTAATTCTTTCTAATCCATCAACATTTTCTAAAGCCTGAAGCAAGCCAAAAAAAGTTTCTCCATTTTGAACGCCAAAATCTCCAGTATTTACGCCTGTTAGAACGATTTCTTTAGTTCCTTGATTAACAATTTCTATAGCTTGTTTAACAGTATTTTCGATGGTATCACTTCTACTTTTACCTCTGGCTAAAGGAATAGTACAAAAAGAACAGAAATAATCGCAACCATCCTGAACTTTAAGAAAGGTTCGTGTTCTGTCGCCAATGGAATAAGAAGCATGGTAATCTAAAACTTCTTTTATTTTTCCATCATGCACTTCTGCTGTTTCTTTTTTGGATAAATCACCTAAAAAATTTTGTATATTGAATTTTTCAGCTGCACCTAAAACCAAATCAACACCCGGTATACCTGCAATCTCTTGTGGTTTTAACTGGGCATAACAACCTATAATTGCTACGAATGCATTAGAATTATGACGTAATGCTTCTTTAACAATTTTCTTACATTTTTTATCAGCATGATCTGTAACGGAACAGGTGTTAATGACGTAAACATCTGCTCCATCCTGGAATTCTACTTTTTGGTATCCATCTTCCATTAAACTTCTGCCAATACTAGAAGTTTCGGAAAAATTTAATTTACAACCTAATGTATAAAAAGCTACTGATTTTTGCATGAACCGCAAATTTAAGCATATTCAGTTAAAAAGCAGATATCAATTCATCATCATTTAGGGCCAGCTGAAAAAGACAGAAACAGGTCAGATTTTAGACGCTGCCAAATTAGATGTATATATAATACTTCAATTTGGCAGCAACGACAAAGATGACCTTGTTTCTGTCTTAAGGTTAATTGAAAACAAAATAAAAATGATGTATAGAATTTAAAGCAATTGTTCTTAAAATCTTGAATTTAAATTATTAAAACACTGTCTAATTGATTGATAATAAGTTCTAATAAAGATTTTCAGCAGGCCCTAATTAATCCAAACCTTCCATATCCCTCAATTCTATCTGTAAAGCATTGGTTGAAATGAAAATTTCATACAAGCTCAAACCCAATGAAACCATTAAACTTAATAGACTTAAGCTGAAGATAATCAGTGTATATGTTTGATTTCCCAAGAAAATAAATGTCATACATAAAACACAAAAGAAAAAACTCAAAACACCTAAACCTTGCATGTATTTTATGAGGTTGAGTCTTAGTTTAAGGTTTTTAATTTGCCCTCTTAGAATTGAGGCATTGTCTTTTTCTTTTGAATATTGGTTATGCAAATTTCTGATTAAATTAGCTATTGCAAGAAATTTATTAGTATAAGATAACATTAGTAATGAAATAGCAGGAAAAAGTAAAGCAGGAGTGTTAATTGATATTTCCATAAATCCAAAAATTACAAATTTGTCTAATTATTTTGTAAAGTTCGGCTAAAAGCAACCTTTTTAACAAAATATTTATCATATATATAGCTTGATTTGATAACTTTACGGAACCAAGAAGCTTATGCGTAAAATATTTACTTTCCTTTTATTCATTATATCAATTCAAGTTTGGTCGCAAAACTGCCAAATGACTGTTTCATCAACAACAGTTTGTATTGGTAATACCAGTTTATTTTCGGTGAAGTTTGATGCCGGACTCACAGCTACTTCATATTCATGGAATTTTGGCAACACAGCTACAAGTACCCAAAGTGCGCCGGTATACCAGTATCCGGTTAGAGGAACATTTACTCCTTCTGTAACAGTTAATTTTTCAAATAGTACAAGTTGCACAATTAATGGTCCTAGTATAAATGTGGTTGACAAACCTAAAGCAGATTTTGTTATTACCACTCAAGACACTCAATGTTTTAATGGCAATCAAACTTGTATAACTGATTTATCAACTCCCGGCTTAGACAATTCTCCTTTAAGTACACGTGTAGTTTTATTTGGTGATGGTTCATTTAATAATTCTGCTCCTGGTTCAGGAACAAATATTTGTCATTCGTATACTTCACCAATTGGAAATGCTTACAGTTTAGTATTAGAAGTTGTTGATGGTAATGGTTGTTTGGCAAGAAAAGAAATTCAGGAAGCCGTAATTGTTTGGTCTAAAATGAATGAAGTTAGTTTTTCTACAAGCTATACTCCTCAATGTAACCAAACACCAGTTCAATTTATAAACAGTACAAAAATCCCACAAAACCAAGTTAAAAGATATTTATGGGATTTTGGTGATGGTCAAACAGCAAATAGTCCTTGGAATAATTTTACCCATGTATATACGCTGGCAGGAACTTTTGCGGCTAAGTTAATGGTTGAAGATTTAAATGGATGTAGAGATACTTTTACTGTTGATCCTGCTGCATCAAACAATAAAATTGACAGTACGATTTACTTAAACATGGTTGGCTCATGTTTCAGAGCCAATCAATTTTCATTTCAATCAAAAAACTCTGTTTTAGCAACTATTAACTGGAATTTTTACAGAATAGGTGATACAACTAATTATGATACAGTTTCAAATATTGCGAGCTTAAGTCAGGTTTTTTCCAAGTGCGGTCAATATAGAGTTACAATGTATGTTTCACTTGGTTCATGCAAATCAGTTACTGATACATTAATCGATGTATTTGGCCCACAAGCTGTTATTGAAACCAATTATGACCCTGTAATCAATAGCTCACAATGCGAAATTCATGATACAGTTTGGTTTAGAAGTCCTCCAAAAGATTATTCATGTTTATATAAAAATAACAATATTTACAGGCTGTGGGATTTTGATGATGCATTTGCTCCAAATTGCACAACAGATACAAAAAATAATATCAATGTTGGATTGAACTGCAGGTATTCAAAAGATTCGGCAGTTGTTTATCATGTCTATAAACAAGGCGAAGAAAAGTGTTATAAACCTAAATTAATTCTAACAGATTTAGCTTCAGGTTGTACAGATACCAGTAGCATGTCGCTTAAACTTACGAGTCCGGATGCAGGATGGGATAGCACTTCAGTTCCAATAAGAAGAGGATTGTATTATACTGGAACTACATGTTTATTATCACCAATTAGGTTTTGGTTAAAAGAAACTTTGCCATTATGCGGACGACAAAGGGTATATATCAATTTAGATTCTGCTTGTGGAAAAAACGAATGGACAGAAATAGATTCAACAGCTGATTTTTACGATCATATCTATAATTCTACTTGTAATCCTTCTGGTTGGGTTACAGTTGGATTAATTATTAAAAACGGTTTTGATAAAAACGGTAATGTTTGTATGGATACTGCCTGGTATCATCATATGTTCAGGTTATTTCCAATGGATCCAAGTTTTAAATTAACCAGAATGAATGCAGGTTGTGGTCCTTGGAATATTAAATTAAGTATGATTGACTCCATTCAGGATAGTTTGAAAACAGTTACATTTAATTTTAATAACCAACAAACAATCACTTTAAACTTTGGAGCAACAGATTCCATCATACCTAGTCAGTATTTTACCTTTACAACACAAGGTTTAAAGAGAGTAACTGTAACTATTGTAAATACAAGAAATTGTAGCAGGGTTTCAACGCAACAATTGGCATTTGGATTTATCAAAACGTTTATTCCAAGAAAAGAAACTTTGTGTGTAAGTGATACTTTAAAACTCGATGATTTGGTCCAGTATTTTAGTTCCAATTATCCTTATTGGCGAGACCCGCAAAGAGCTGCTGCAGGATTAGAACAAATATTTTGGGATTTTGGCGAAGGAGGAGGATTTAATGTTACAGGTTCAATTCCCGGATATAAATATTCCAAACCCGGAAATTACAGAATTAGAATGGTGGCAGTTGATTCATTGGGTTGCAAAGATACTGTTACGTTTCCAAGAAGAATCAGAGTTGTTGATATGGTGGCATCAATCAAACCAATGTTGCCAAGGTATTTATGTGCGCCACAAATTTTAAGGTTTAATGATTTATCGTTTTTGATAGATTCATCAGCAATCTATGGCTCTGGTCCTTACGATTCAATTGTTAAATGGACATGGGATTTTGGTGAAAATAAAAACCTGGTTTTAATTAAAGACCCGGTATATGATTATACATCAAATGGATTGTTTAATGTTAAGTTGAAAATCAATTCATATCATGGTTGCGAAGACACTGCAAGTATTCCAATTTTTATTGATGGACCAACACCTTCATTTACTATGAGTGATACATTAGGATGTAGTCCATTAAAGATTAATTTTACCAATACAACAGGTAAACCTTTAATCAACTGGATTTGGTTTTTTAGAGATGTAAACAATTCAATTTTATCAACTCAAAAAGATACAAACGTTACTTTTACCTATGATGTTCCAGGGATTTATAAAGTTTATTTATTAGGAGAAGATACTTTATTCGACCCAATAAATGGCATTATGAAAACTTGTCGTTCTGTATTTCCAGATTCTTTAAATATCAATGCTCCATTAAGAAGATTAAGAGTTACAGAATCGGTAAAAGCTAATATTGTAGGGCCAGATACTGTTTGTGTAGGAGTTCCATTTGTATTGAACTATCAAAGTGTGAAATTGATTCCTGGAATAAAATGGAACATGGGTGATGGCAATTTAGTTAATACCTTATGGCCTGATACCAGTATTAAATATACATACAATATTGAAGGTGATTTTAGGGTAAGTTTATTGCCACAAATTGGGGGAGGCGTTTGTATTGATTCCAGCTGGAAAATGATTAATGTGGGTTCTGTTGAAGCAGATTTTAATTTTGATGAATCAAAGGCTCCATCTTATCAAATGAATAATTTATCGAAAAGAGCTACAAGGTATGAATGGGATTTTGGACAACCTAGAGCAGGAAGTGCTAATTTTTCAACTGAAACCAATCCATTTCATACATTCCTACCTGATACAGGTGTATTTACAATTTGTTTAAAGGCCTTTAATAATCAGGATTGTTATGATTCCATTTGTAAAACTACTGAAGGCAAAGTACTCATTATAATTCCAAATGTATTTTCACCAAACAATGATAATAAGAATGATGCATTTGATATCGACATCCAAGGTGGAAGGTTATACGATTTGAAAATTTTCAATAGGTGGGGAGATGTAGTTTATGAAGGTGAAAAAGATGGAATTGGAAATGATGGAAATAACTGGAATGGTAAGAACAAAAATTCAGGTGCAGAATGTCCTGATGGAGTTTATTACTTTGTATTTACTTACAGGTTATTGAATATGGCTGAACCAAAAAGTGTTCATGGAACTATTACTTTAATTCGATAAACTAATCTTACTCAAATTTTTCAGGTCTAAGTACTTCAACTGTGCTTAGAAAGCAAACTATTGAGTATTTGCCAAAATACTTACTTGAAATAATTTCAAGAATTTTATTGGCAACTTCTTCTTTAACTAAGGTTTCAATTTTGATATTTCTGCCTTCCCAATTGGTGAAGTGTTTTGAGTGAATACCTTCTCCTTCAACTTCAGAAATGGTATAACCTTTACTTCCACATTGTTTGATGTCGGCAATTATTTTTTGTTCAAGAGCATCTAGTGCAATTATTGTAAGGAGTTTTAATGGGACTAGTTTCATAGAATTAGTTTAATTGATGAAGCCATTGTGAGAAATTGAGATATAAAGGAATACCTAAAGTAACATTAAAAGGAAAGGCAATTGCCAATGATGCTGTAAGATAATATCCAGGATTAGCTTCCGGTAAAGCCATTCTGATTGCTGCTGGCGCTGCGATATAAGATGCACTTGCACATAATACTGCGAATAAGGTTGTTCCTCCAATTCCTAATCCTGCCCAGGTGGCCAACATAGAACCTATAAGTCCATTTAAAACAGGAATTAATATTCCAAA
>JBMLOK010000422.1:0-6800 GCA_049243005.1 Bacteroidia bacterium
TAAGAAAGGATTTTATTCAAGTTTTCGAATGCAGTTTTAGCCTGTTGAGCAAATAAACTCACAGGTAAAATCAACACTAAAAAAACAAGGCATTTAAATTTCATATTAATGATTGAAATATTGTTTTAACTCAGGTTCAAAATATTTCAATGCATTTTTTACTGGTAATGGTAAGCCTCCACCCAATGCACATAATGAAGCCATTTCCATGGTATTGATCAGGTCTTCAAACAATACCATATCAATTTTATAATCTTCGGTTAGCGCTTTTTCTATCAATTCAAATCCCCTGGTAGAACCCAATCTGCAAGGAAAACATTTGCCACAACTTTCATGAGCTGTGAATTGAAACAAATGTCTGATGTATTGAATAATTGGAAAGCTTTCAGGGATACAAACAATGGAAGCATGTCCAAGTAAAAAACCATTTTGGTTGAATGATTCAAAATCTACAGTCAGTTGTTCAATCATATCAACTGGCACCAATCCGCCTAATGGACCACCAATATGTAATGCTTTGATAGGTTTTTTAAAACCCAATCCCAATTCGTGAATAACAACAGAAAGTGGTGTTCCCATGTCTACTTCATAAATTCCGGGACGATTAAAAAATCCATCCAAAGAAACTAACTTGGTTCCAGTAGAGCGGCCTCTTCCTAATTTAGCAAAATCGACTGCACCATTTCGAATGATAAATGGAATACAAGCAAGTGTTTCAACATTGTTTACAACAGTAGGTTGGTTGAACAAACCTTGTTGAGTAGGATAAGGCGGACGAACTCTAACTTCAGGTCTTTGGCCTTCAATAGATGACAACAAAGCCGTTTCTTCACCACATATATAAGCACCTTGGGCACGAATGATTTTAAAGTTAAACTTAAATGAAGTACCCAAAATATTTTCGCCCAGATAACCCAAATCAGTTATATCATCAATTGCTTTTTGAGTGATGGAAATTGCTTCGGGATATTCAGCACGAATGTATAAAACACCTGTATCAGCACCCATGATATAACCTGCCACCATCATACCCAATAAAACAGCATGTGGTCTTTGCTCTAAAAGATATCTGTCGGAATAAGCACCAGGATCACCTTCATCGGCATTACAAACAATAAACCTGGAATTTGATTCTGTATTTTTTGCTGATTCAAGTTTGAACGAAATAGGGAAACCTGCTCCACCACGTCCTCTTAAACCCGATAATTTCAGAGCTTCCAATAAAACTTCCCGACTTAATTGTAAAGCATCTTCCAAAGTTTTATAATACGTTTGAATGCCTAGAAATTCTTCTGTTAAAACTGGAGTTCCGTATAAACCAACATGGTATTCATCATCAATAATTACATCATTTTGGATTATGTTTTCAATAGATGAAATGGCATCACCAGAATAGTTTTTACCATTGTGATTAAACGCTGCATTTTCATGACATCGGCCTAAACAGCACATTTCACCAATTTCTTCAGCTTTAAAATGTTTGCCTAATTCATGATGAACATGGTCTTGTTTACCCGCACTTAAACATGAACTTCCATTACATACATAAACCTTTTTGCCTTGGTTTTCGGGTCTGAGGAAATCGTAAAAAGAAGCAGTTCCATAAATATTTGCCTGACCCATTTTGAATTGGAGAGCCAATTCCTCCATTTTATCTTTATCGGGAGTTCCGGTAAGAGCTGCAGCATTTCCTAATTCTTCGAATAAGTTTTCTGTTAAACCCTTTCTTCTCGATAAATCACTTAAATTTTTAGACATAATAAAGTGCTAATTATAAATGAAGTATTTGATTGTAAACAAAATACCAATCCAAAAAATACTTCAATTAAAGCAAATTATAAAAAAAATCAGAATAATATAGCACAATGTTAGGCCCGACTAAAAACTGTCTAAAATTATGGAACATATTAATTCAAATAATCCTGATACATTAATATGTTATAAAAACTATTGAATTGTGAATTGATATAGCTTAGTGTTACTTTTACAATATGTTGAAAAACTTACAATCGTTTTATTTACCTCAATTAAATTTCGATTTGCCGCAAATCAAGAAGCTTGAGCAGATTTAGCTTAACTTCGTTTTATCAATCTATGAGGAAAGTATTTCTAATCATATCATTAATTCAAATTCTATTTTTAGTTAAACTGAGTGCTCAAAATTGTGCAAACTCAGCTACACTTCTTCCTACTAAATGTTTAGAAATCGAAAGTGAATTGGTTGATGCTTGCACCAATAGTGAAGGTTTAGATGAAATGGTTAGGATACGAATTGGACCAAATCCAATTCCATTAAATTCTTTAACTAATATTATCTGGACATCAGCTAATCCATGGCAAGGATGGGCAACTTACAATGCGACTAATATTTCAAAAATCAATAGTATCAATAGCAAAATAATTACTGCAGGAAATTGCGGTAGAGTGATCATGGTTAATCCTGGTGATATTATTCCGGCATATGCTCATTTCATGATTATTACAAGTACTTTGTTTGATGCCAATGCACAGGACTTTTCAGGTTTGACTGATACACTGCATGTTGCTTTGCAAAATAACCAAACCATTTCAGTGGGTCATTTTAATAACTATGGTACATCGGCTACAAGAACTTTCATTATAGGGACTTCAAGTTGTTCAGATACTGCAACCTATAACAGATCATTATTGGTTAACTCAAGCGGAAATGTAGGTGGCGGGAATGGTTCAACTGTTAACTTTACTTTTAGTGGAATTCCTACTTATGTAAATTATGGTTGCAAAATTCCTCAAATTCCTTTTTCCGCTGATGCAGGAATTGTTAGTCCATATTACTGCACTGGTGATTTGGTGCCTCTGATGGGAACAGTAACCGGCAGCACTTGCTTTTATTGGTATCCGGAAAATAGAAATGCCGGAAGATTTGTTGATTCAATGAATATAAATACTGTATTTAAAATTACTGAAGGTTATAGTGGAGTTGTGAAACTCTATTTAAAGGCTTTTGGAAAATGTAATAAGGTAAAATTAGATTCAGTTTTGTTTATTGTAAACCTTCCTGATATTGTAATATCTATTGCTGATTTAACAGATACAGTTTTATGTAACAAAAACATTCTTCCAATAAATAGCAGCAGCAATAGTACCAATCCTGTAAGCTGGACAAGCAATGGAAAAGGTGTTTTAAGTTCACTAAATAGTTTTAATATAACCTATACACCATCAGCTTTAGATACTGGAAGAATTTGGTTTAAAATAAAACAAACTTCGAGTTGTGGAACTCCTTATGATAGTATCAATGTTTATTTTACCAATCCACCAATAGCAAGTTTCGACCCTTCAGATACCATAGTTTGTTTAAGTGATGGACCAATAGATTTAAATCCAAATTCCGACATTGGTGTTTTTAATAGTCCTTTTGTAAGTGGCAATTTATTTACTATACCGAATACTGCCGGAACTTATCGAGTTAGTTATACCATTAATCTAAATGGGTGCAGTGATTCAATGGTAAAATTCATCGTTGTAAAACCATTGGTAAATGCAGCATTCACTATTAGTGATACATTAATTTGTAAAGGACAAATTATCAATATCACTCCAGTTAATTCAGGTGGAGTATTTTATGGAGCAACTATCATTGCCAATCAATTTAAACCTACTTCACCAGGTGATTATTATATCAGTTATGTAATAAATAATGGTGCTTGTTATGATTCTATAACAAATCATTTATTTGTTGAAGATTCAGGTGATCCAAGCTTTAGTATTACTGATACAATTTTATGTGAAGGAGATGCACCAGTTTTCTTTAATTCGAATTCAACAAATGGAATTTACTACGGAACCAATGTAAGTTCTAATTCATTTAATCCAATAAGTGCAGGTGTTTATCAAATAAAATATGTTGTTGGAACTGGATTTTGTGCAGACAGTAGTAGCCATACCATCCGAGTTTTATCAAGACCAAATGCTTCATTTAGTACAACTCCTTCAAGGGTAATTGTTTTTGATACAGTGAACTTTACTTATACTGGTTCTCCTGTTATAAGTTATGATTGGACATTCGGAGATGGTTCTGGCAGCACAGAACAAAATCCGACACACTCATATAGAAGAGATGAGTTTTATCCGGTATATTTAATCGTTGAAAACAATTTGGGTTGTGTTGATACTGCCTTTTTAAATCTAGAAGTTGAATCTCAAGAATACATTTATTTTCCAAATGTATTTACTCCAAACAATGATGGAACCAATGAACGCTTTTTGGTAAGTCACTTAGGCATTAAAAATTTCCATATATTTATCTATAACAGATGGGGCCAACTGGTTTATGAATCAACTGATATTTATGAAGGTTGGGATGGAAAAACAAATGGCATTGATTGCACAGCAGATGCATACTTTTATATGGTAAATTATGCCAATAAAAAAGGGATTGAAAGAAGCGGGCATGGCTCTGTAACCATACTGAGATAAATCAAAATAAAATCTTTGCACTCATGACACATATCAATTTTTAAATTGATTTGCGTGTCTACTTTGCAATATGATAAATCAAGAGCTTTTAAACCCCAAAAGTATAGTCGTTGTAGGTGCTTCAAACGATACAGGAAAACCGGGAGGAAAGGTTTTAAAGAACCTGATTGATGGTAAATACAAAGGTGATTTATTGGTAGTTAATCCAAAAGAAAGAAATGTTCAAGGCGTAAAATCTTATTTTGAATGTAAAGATTTACCTCAGGTTGATTTGGCATTTATAGCTGTTGCAGCCAATTTTGTTGAAGATGTAATTACTGTTTTAGTTAAAGAAAAAGAGTGTAAAGCTTATATCATTTTTTCTTCAGGATTTGGTGAAATTGGTGAGGAAGGAAAAGGACTTGAAGAAAGAATTGTAAATTTAATTAATCAAACTGGCGGAACATTAATTGGTCCGAATTGCATTGGATTAATTACTCCTTACTACAAAGGTGTTTTTGCCGGTCCAATTCCACAATACAATTCAATGGGATGCGAATGTGTTTCGGCATCGGGAGCAACAATGGTATTTATTTTAGAACAAGCCATCGCCAGAGGAATTACTTTTTCAAACATATTTTCGGTTGGTAACAGTGCACAAATCGGCATAGAAGAAATACTTGAATATTGGGATGAAACCTATATTGAAGGAACTAGCTCCCCTATTAAACTTTTATACATGGAAGAAATTTCTAATCCGGAAAAATTCCTTAAACATGCAAGAAGTTTAGTGAATAAAGGATGTAGAATTGCAGCTATCAAAGCCGGATCAACTGAAGCAGGCTCAAGAGCAGTTTCATCTCATACAGGCTCGCTTGCAGGTTCTGATATGGCTGTAGCGGCATTATTCAGGAAAGCTGGTATAGTTAGGTGTTATAGCAGATTGGAATTGGTTTATGTAGCAGCTATTTTTATGCATAAACCATTACAAGGAAAAAATCTTGCTATTATAACACATGCCGGTGGACCTGGAGTAATGCTCACAGATATACTTACCAAAGGTGGAATGAAAGTCCCCAAATTACAAGGAGAAAAAGCTGATTTGTTATTGAGTAAATTGTTTCATGGTTCATCTGTTGCAAATCCAATAGACTTTTTGGCAACAGGAACAGCAGAACAATTAGGCATTATATTAGATAGTATTGATGAAGATTTTGATGAAATTGATGCATCTATAGTGGTATTTGGAACTACAGGCATGTGGAGCGTAAACAATGTTTATGAAGTATTACATCATAAAATGAATACCTGTAAAAAGCCAATCTTTCCTATATTACCATCCATCATTCAAGCTGCTGATGAAGTAAGTCATTTCCAAGCACATGGAAGGGTTAATTTTAGAGATGAAGTTAGTTTTGGTTATGTATTAGCAAGGGTTTACAGAACACCTAAACCGGCAATGATTGAAGAATCTGTTTCTATAAACAAACAAGCTATCAGAAGCATTATTGAAAAGGAAAATAGTGGTTATATAAGCAATACTTCTTGTGAAAATCTATTAAAGAATGCAAGAATTAAAGTCGCTGAGCAAATTGAAATCAGCGATAAAAACATATTAGAAAAAGCTATTTATCAAATTGGATTTCCTTTGGTGATGAAGGTAGTAGGACCGCTGCATAAATCAGAATCAGGAGGTGTTAAATTAAACATTTCTACTCTTGAAGATGCCAATACAGCATTTGATGAATTGATGCAAATAGAATCTGCTAGCGGCGTTTTAATTCAACAAATGAGTAAAGGAATTGAAGTCTTTATAGGAGCAAAAAAAGAAGGCAAATTCGGACATTTAATCCTATGTGGTTTAGGTGGAATATTCATCGAGGTATTTAAGGATATTTCTGCCGGACTAAGAACATTAAGCAGAGAAGAATGTGTGAATATGATTCAAAGATTGAAGTCATACCCCATTATACAAGGCACGCGAGGCAAAGAAGGTTTGAATGAAGAATTGTTTGTGGAAGCACTTTTAAAAGTATCTGCACTATTAGAAATTGCTCCGGAAATAGAAGAAATGGACATCAACCCATTGATGGGAAACATGAATCATTTAACAGCCGTTGATTGCAGAATTAGAATTGAAAAATAACTACTCCTCTATCAACATGCCCATTTTACCCATTTGGTAATCGCGCATGGCTTGCATAATTTGTGGTTCGTTGTTTAATACAAAAGGACCATAAGATACAACAGGTTCGTTGATTGGCTCTCCGGAAAGGAATAAAATTCTGGTTGAATCATTGGCTTTTAAACGGATTTTATCACCTTCATTTTTGTATAAAACAAGAAATTTTGGTTCTATCAAT
>JBMLOK010000423.1:0-6548 GCA_049243005.1 Bacteroidia bacterium
CCTCTTTCACCTACAATGGTTTCATATCCTTCAGGAAATTTTTGGATAAACTCCTGTGCATTTGCTTTTCTAGCAGCTTCTTCAATTTGTTCATCTGTTGCTTCCTGATTTCCATAAGCAATATTTTCTCTAATACTTCCTCCAAATAATATCACATCCTGAGGTACAAATGCCATTTGAGAACGTAATTCAGTTAATTGAAAATCATTGCTATTTTTTCCATCAAATAAAATACTACCACTTTCCTGGTCGTAAAATTTCAATAGTAAAGAGGCAATCGTGCTTTTTCCGGCGCCACTTGGACCTACCAATGCTATTTGTTCACCTTCTTTAACTTTTAAATTAATGCCCTTTAAAACCTGAATATCTTTTCTTGAAGGATAGGAGAATTTTACGTCTTTAAATTCAACTTCACCTTTAATAATATGTGCAGGTTTAATAATTCTGTCATCTAAAATTACGGGTTCACCTTCTGTTCTTAATAGTTCTCTCACTCTTTGTGTTGCTCCCAATGTTTTTTGAAGGTTCGAAAACATATCTGCAAAACCTGCAAAAGTTCCACCTACAAAAGCAGAGAAAATAACAAACATGGTTAATTCACCGGTACTTAGTTCTGAGGTTTGAATCATTTTTGCGCCATACCACATCACAAAAGAAATAGCACCAAATACCGAGAATATCATAAAACTCACAAAAGCTCCTCTGTATCGAGCATTTCCAATAGCAGTATCAACCACACTAAAAATACTTTTGGTATACCTTTTCATTTCATTCGATTCGGCAGTAAATGCTTTTACTACTGATATTCCTGAAAATGTTTCCTGAACAATATTACCACTGTCTGCTAATTGGTCTTGTGCTTTGCGTGCCATTTTTCTAATACGCATGCCAAATACCACCGCAACAATTGCTACCATTGGAACAACAGATAACATGACTAAAGCAAGTTCAGTTGAAATCCAAAAGATAAAAGACAAGCCAATTACAAGTGTAAAAATTCCCCTTAAAAACTCTGCTAAAGTAAAAGAAATGGCATCCTGAATTTGTGATAAATCATTACTGATTCTACTACTTAACTCCCCTACTCTTTGTTCAGAAAAAAACGACATCGGCTGAGAAATCAATTTGCCATAAAGGTCTTTTCTCATATCAGCCAATGAGCGCTCTCCTACTTCTGTTAAGAGGTAAATTCGCATGAATGAAAAAATCATTTGAACAGTTAACTGCAAAAACAACAATAAAATAATTGTATTCAAACTCCATTGAACTGTTTTCAAATCAAAACCGCCAAATCCGCCGCTCATCTGACTTTGTGGCAAATCTACCTTTACACCGGGAGCTGCTGCATCTATCATTTTTCCTAATAATAAAGGAAAAATCATTGTACTAAATGCCGATAAAGCTATGAAAACTAAACTGAGAAAAAACTTCGTTTTATAAGGTTTTAGATAGGTAAATAGTAAAAGTGTTTCTTTTAAACTCTCCTTTGATATTTTTACTTTTTCGGGCTCTTTATCTAATTTACCGTTGCTATTATAACTACTTCTTTTTGCCATGATGTTTCTTAAACCCAAATATCAGTCCACAACATGCAAACTGACAATTTGAACTTCTTAAGCTACGTAATCTTCTAAATATTTAAACTTATCACAAATTTTACCATCTTTTGCAATGGTGGCATTTGCAATGATACCTTCATTGTCATCTACCAATAAACTTGGTAATACATGTCTAATCAATTGCTCTCCAAATTCCATCGAGGCATCAATTGGCAATTCACAAGGTAAATTTGCCACCGATTGAATATCGATTACATTTGGTAAAAATGCAGGTACTTCTTTTTCCAATAATGGATTATAGCCATAAAATGCATCGCCAATTACAGTGCTTCTTAATGTTGATGGCAATGGTCCAGGAATATCGCAAGTAATATCAGATATAACTTTAATTCTGAAATCAGAACCTTTCATTTCTTCATGCGTAAAAAACGGAGCAATTCCTTCTTTCCAAAAAACTGCATTGACCATCACATCAGCTTTTTGATAAAATGGTTTGAATACACTTTTGTAGTCTTCAGGATGTTTGTAGAAATCTGATTTATCCCAATATCTACCATCTCTGTGAGCATAATAATCTTCACTTCTTAAATGCACATAAATGGCTTCATTGTAATCATCATTTAAAAATTCTTCCTGACTTACCTGATGTACTTTTAACTTCCTTAACAACTCCAAACTACCATGACCAACACGACCATCACCACATAAAACTATGCGCATAGGAGGAAGTTTAATTCCTTCATACTGACTAATCATATCAGCTAAATCCTTACATTCATGTGCAGGTTTAATGGTATAATAACCATATTTTTTACCCCACATCATTAATGCGTAATGAGTACCTACTAAACCTGCAAAACGACCAAATCCAATGATACGATTTCCTGCATCCCAAACCAATGTTTCATAATCAACCATCCTGATTTTTTTGTTCAGGATTTCTCTTAGTAAATTACGATTGTGTGCTTGTTTTTTGATGGTATGAGAGAAAAACAAATAAGTTTTTTCGGGAATTAATTCAGCAACGGGCACTTCTTTAACTCCGAGTAAAATATCACATTCACTTAAATCTTCGGTGATTTCAATACCCAATTTCCTATAATCATCATCAGCAAAACACCTGTGCTCTGATGATTGAACAAGCACTTTGGTGCCTGGGAAAAATTGTTGCAAACTCACACATTGTTGTGGTGTAAGTGGTGTTCTGTGGTCGAAAGGCTTTTTGCCCTCTCTGATTACGCCTATGGTGCTCATACAGCCAGCGAAGTTAGTAAAATAAACTCTTGAAAAGATTGAATAAACCGTAAGTTATTTTATTGAAGAAAAATTTAGTCAAAAACCACTATTCCATTGGCTTTGGTTAATGCTGCTTCCCTTTCTTTTAACACCATAACCATCGATAAACTCATGTTAATTTCAGCTTCATCGTTTAATTCCTGTGCATTTTTAAGACTCTCCATGGCTTCAAAAAATAATTTTCTAACCAAATGTAATTGAAGATAAAATAAACAAGATTCAATATCTCTTTTTATTACCAACTCAGGTGCATCGGGAATGATATCATATTTTTCTTCCCATTTTTTGCTGATTTCATACCTTTCCGACAATACACTCGCTGCAAAACTTGAAATCAATGGGTTTGAATGCATCAGAAAATAACTCGCATTAATTTCGGTTCCTGCCACATATAATTTCTGAATTTCTTCAGCCAATAGAATCATGACCTCATTTTCAAAACCAATTAAATTTTCATGAATCAATTTAAAAACTAAGGATACAAAGCTTTCATTGTTTACTTCAAATTGAGCATGTTGCATCAATAATTTCAGTAAATGCTGCTCTTGTTTTAATGAACCAGTTTCTTTAACAAGTTCCTTAATTTCCTCATCGTAGTTTAAAGGTGCAGGCTCTTCTTTTACCCATTCTTTTTCTTTTTCACCTAAAAAAGATTTACGAGATTTATTTAATTCGGTTATTAAAACCTGCTCATTCATATCGAGCAAAACCGAACATTCTCTTATAAATGCCATTCGTTTAATGGCATCAGGAATTTTACTTATACTTTCAACAATATCTCTTGTAACCTGCGCTTTTTTTATCGGATCGCCTTCGCTTTCCTTTTGTAATAATTGAACCTTAAATAAAATAAAATCACGAACCGCAGTTTTTAAATAAGTCCTGAATTCTTCTGAACCAACCTTTTTACAATATGAATCAGGATCTTCACCATCAGGAAACAATACAACACGAACATTTAAACCTTGCTCGAGTAACATATCAATTCCTCTGATACTGGCTTTAATACCGGCGGCATCACCATCATACAAAACAGTTACATTTTCTGTTTGTCTTTTTATTAGTTTGATTTGATTCTCGGTAAGTGATGTACCTGAACTTGCTACAACATTCTCTACATCGGCTTGATGCAAACTTATTACATCAGTATATCCTTCTACCAAATAAACTGAATCGTGTTTCCTTATCGCATTTTTGGCAAATGAAAGTCCATATAACTCATTGCTTTTATGATATAATAATGTTTCAGGAGAATTAACATACTTCGGACTTTTATCATCCTTTTTTAATTGTCTTCCCGCAAAGGCAATTACTTTTCCGGTTGAACCATGAATTGGAAAAATTACCCTTCCTCTATAAGCATCATAAATTTTACCCTGTTCCGATTTTTTTACAAGTCCCGAAGTGAATAAAACCTCTTCATTAAATTGAGATGCAATTGCTGAATCATGAAAAGCAGACCATTCATCTTGGGCATATCCCAATTTAAATTTTCTAATGATATCTTCCCTAAAGCCTCTTTCTTCAAAATAAGAAAGTCCTATCATTTTTCCGGTTTCCGAATTCCACAATTGTTCTTCAAAATAATTGATAGCCCAGTTATTGAGAATTTGAAGACTTTCTTTTTCTGTTTTAATTTGATGCTCTTGCTCAATATTGATATTCTCCTGCTTGGGCCATTCAACATTAAATCTTTCAGCTAAAGTTTTTAAAGCTTCGAGGTAACCCAAACTTTCGTTTTCCATAACAAAATTCACAACATTCCCCGCTTTACCGCATCCGAAACATTTATAAATTCCTTTACTAACTGAAACCGAAAAAGATGGACTTTTCTCTTGGTGAAAAGGACATAATCCCTGCAAATTAGAACCAGCCCGTTTTAAACGAACCACCTCACCAATGACTTGCTCAATTGATGCGGCTGAAATGATTTCTTCTATTTTGCTTTGTGGAATCATAATTCTGAATCTGTAAAAATAACTATTTTCAATTCAAGATGGTTTTTAATAAAAAAAATCATCTCTAATAATTACAAAATCAGCAATTTCAATAGTTAATGAAATTTAATTTTGATATTCTTTTCAATCTATATCAATTACTTATATTCGCCCGAAATGTCCCCGGGATTTGCCAAAAACAATTCCCGGGTTTTTCGCTTTTGTTCATTTTAGAAATCTATTCAATGAAAATTCAGGAATTATTAGAAATATACTGCAGTCAGGAAGAAGTAAATGCAAGCACCATTGCTATCCAACAAAACAAAGCAAGAGTTCATCTTAACGGATTAATGGCCTCTTCTGCTGCAATTATCGCTGCTTCAATTTTTCAACTCAAACAACAAACCCATATTTTCGTATTCAACAATACTGAAGATGCAGGTTATTTTTACTCCGATTTATCAAATATTCTGGAAGGAAAAACCTGTTTGTTGTTACCATCCTCTTTTAAACGTAGCTTTATTCCTGCAACTTTAGAAAATGGTTTGGTTTTAGAAAGAGCTGAAACATTAAATCGTTTAAAACAAAACAACAGAATTCCTGAATTAATTATAACCACTGCCGAAGCTTTAGCAGAATGGGTTATCAGCGAAGAAGATTTAGATAAAAACACATACGAGATAAAACAAGGTTCAACACTCGACCTTGAATTCTTTATGGAGTTTTTAAACGAACATCATTTTGAAAGAGAAGATTTTGTTTACGAACCCGGCACCTATAGTTTAAGAGGTGGTATTATTGATGTATTTTCTTTTAGTAATGAACAGCCTTATCGAATCGAACTAAATGAGGATATTATTGAATCCATTAGAATCTTTAATCCTCATGACCAATTATCATTAAAAAAAGTTGACAGATTTTTCATCATTCCACATGTTCAAAAAAACAGAGAAAAAGAACAAGTAGTATTTCATTACTTACCTGAAGATACTTGTTTATGGTTTCATGATTTAAACTTAGGCAAAGAACAAATCACCAAAGGAATTGAAAAGGCAGATAAATGGTTTGAAGAAAATAAAGACCATGAGCTGAAAGAAAAATCAAGCAAAGAACTTTGGATGAACACAACAGATTGGTTAAAAGAAATCAATCGTTTTAGAATTATAGAATTTGGAACCAGAAAACATTTTCATCAAACAACAGCAAGTTTTCAATTCAATATTCAACCTCAACCTCTCTTTCATAAAAACTTTAAATTACTAATCGAAAATCTAAAACAAAACTCTTCATCTAATTATACCAATTTAATTTTTAGTGAAAGCAGTCGACAAGTTGAAAGATTGTATACCATTTTCGAAGACCTTGATAAGGATGTAAAATTTGACCCGGTTTACCATGGCTTAAGCAATGGTTTTGTAGACAATAAACTAAAATTAGCTTGTTATACAGAACATCAAGTTTTTGATAGATTCTACAAAGGGAAAATCAAAGCAGGTTATTCCGGAAATAAACTAATTACATTAAAAGAACTCAAAGAATTAAAACCCGGAGACTATGTAACACACATAGATCATGGTATTGGAAAATTTGCAGGATTAGAAAAAATTGAAATCAATGGACATTTGCAAGAAGCTGTTCGATTGGTTTATAAAAACAATGATTTATTATATGTAAGTATTAACTCACTTCATAAAATTTCGAAATATGTTGGTAAGGAAGGAACCGAACCTCGTATGAATAAATTAGGAAGTGATGC
>JBMLOK010000423.1:6648-12938 GCA_049243005.1 Bacteroidia bacterium
ATTTTGGCTAACCAACATTATAGAACTTTTAAAGAAAGACTTAAAGACTTCCCTTGTAATATTGATTATATCAATCGATTTAAAAGTGCCGGAGAACAAAAGGAGGTTTTGAAAAAAGTTGCTGAAGGGAAAGTTGATTTATTAATTGGAACCCATAAACTTTTAAGCAAGGAAATTAAATTCAAAGACCTTGGTTTATTAATTATTGATGAAGAACAAAAGTTTGGTGTAGCAGCAAAAGAAAAATTAAAAGCGATTAAAACCAATGTTGATACTTTAACATTAACTGCAACTCCAATTCCAAGAACATTACATTTTTCATTAATGGGCGCAAGAGATTTATCTGTTATCAATACGCCTCCACCAAACAGACAACCTGTAAACACCGAAATGCATAATTTCAATGACGAATTAATTCATGAAGCCATTATGCATGAAATTGGAAGAGGTGGTCAAGTATTCTTTGTTCATCATAGAGTAAAAGATATTTATGAACTTGCAGATAGGTTGATGACTATTTGTCCAGGTATAAAAGTGGGTGTTGCTCATGGACAATTAGAAGGAGAAAAGCTGGAAGATGCCATGATTAAATTCATCGAAGGAGAATATGATGTATTGGTAGCAACTACAATTATTGAAGCCGGATTAGATATTCCTAATGCGAATACAATCATCATCAATAGCGCACACATGTTTGGTCTAAGTGATTTGCATCAGATGAGAGGTCGTGTTGGCCGTAGTAATAAAAAAGCATTTTGTTATTTACTGGTTCCAAGTATTATGTCGTTAACCAATGATGCTAGAAGAAGATTGCAAGCAATCGAAGAGTTTAGTGAACTAGGAAGTGGATTTAATGTTGCGATGAGAGATTTAGATATCAGAGGTGCAGGAAATTTATTAGGTGGAGAACAAAGTGGTTTCATTGCTGAAATTGGTTTTGAGATGTATCATAAAATTCTGGACGAAGCCATTCATGAATTAAAAGAAGATGAATTTGCAGAATTGTTTAAAGATGATCCAGGGTTGCAAAAACTAGAATCACGTGATTGCAATTTAGAAACCGATTTTGAAGCACTTATTCCTGATGCCTATGTTAGGAATATTGGTGAACGATTGAATTTGTATAACCAGTTGGCATCTATAAATACAGAGCAGGACTTAGTTAAATTTGGAAATGAATTGCAAGATAGATTTGGCAAACTTCCATCACAAATAGATGACTTATTTGACTTGATTAGAGTAAGAGAATTAGGAAAGAAAATGGGTTTTGAGAGAATGGTTTTAAAAGCCGGTAAGATGGCAGCTTATTTCCCACCTGAATCAAAACACTATTATTATCAATCTGAAAAATTTTCGCAGATACTACAATATGTGCAAATGAATCCTACAATTATGAGATTGAAACAAACAGGAAACAACTTATCATTATTAGCTCAGCCTGTAAATACAATTCAACATGCTTTGCATATTTTAAGAAGAATGAATGATTCAATTAAAATTGTTGAAGTTGTTTAATTACTTTTTTATTAAACCTCTTTTATTGTAACGAGCACCTTTTCTGTTTTCCTGATCTTCTACACTTGGACACTTTTTTACTTTACATGAAGTACCGATAAAGAATATAAGTAGAAGCATAAATATTTTACTTTTCATAAGGATAATTTTAATTCAATTTACTCAATTTTAAGCAAAAAAAAAGACCTCTAATTGAAGAGGTCTTTTCAGTACAGACAGACTGTAATTATTTTGCAGCTTTCTTAGGAGCAGCTTTTTTAGTAGCGGCTTTTTTAGGAGCAGCAGCTTTCTTAGTTGCAGCCTTCTTAGGAGCAGCAGCTTTCTTAGTTGCAGCCTTCTTAGGAGCAGCAGCTTTCTTAGTTGCAGCCTTTTTAGGAGCAGCAGCTTTTTTAGTTGCAGCTTTCTTAGGAGCAGCAGCTTTCTTAGTTGCAGCTTTCTTAGGAGCAGCAGCTTTTTTAGTTGCAGCTTTCTTAGGAGCAGCGGCTTTTTTAGTTGCAGCTTTCTTAGCAGCTTTTTTAGGAGCAGCACTCTTAGTTGGAGCTGCAGCTTTTTTAGTTTTTTTGGTTGTTGCCATACGTATAAAAATTTGATTGATTACATAACAAAGTTAGAAGGCTCTTAAATATTTTCAAGTACTTGCTGTATATCAGACTAAAAAAATAAGCACTTTCAACTGTTGATAACTCAACACAATATCTGCAAAGCATTGAATTCACTAATATCTTCAGCCATTAAGCTATAATATAAATTGTGATTAAATTCATGAATTTTTTTTATCTTTTTATTAAGCAGCTAAAAACCAATTCATATAAATATTTGCTTATACAAAAACATAAATCCTTGTGAGAAGCTGATTTTACTATTACTCACAGGAATCATTCATTTCATTTTTGATAAAACTACATTTTGATTTACATTTTATTTTTTTATCATCAATTAAAAAATTGACATACACTTACACAAAAAAGAGTATAATTTTAAATACATAATTCTATAATTAAAATTGTATGTAAGTTTGTAAATCAAATTGATTTCTAATTTATAAAATCAATTGTACTTAGAAACTATTTCTTTCGATAAAAAAATATATGAAAGCAGAAATTATAACTATTGGTGATGAACTTTTATTAGGCCAGGTGATTGATACAAATTCATCATGGCTCGGACAGGAACTTAATAAACTTGGTATCCATGTTCATTACAAATCTGCAATCTCCGACAAGCGTGAAGCTATACTGGACGCGCTCTCACAAGCATCCAATAGAAGTTCAATAGTAATTATTACCGGTGGACTTGGTCCTACAAAAGATGATATTACTAAGTTTACTATGTGTGAATTCTTTCAAACAAATTTAGTTCTCAATCAGAGAGTACTTGATT
Source organism: Bacteroidia bacterium (assembly GCA_049243005.1). Taxonomy (GTDB): domain Bacteria; phylum Bacteroidota; class Bacteroidia; order UKL13-3; family UKL13-3; genus CAISCU01. The sequence continues at coordinate 9,544 of JBMLOK010000423.1, forward strand.
GGGTAACTGAAATTTTTACTAAGAGAAATTTACCAATGATTGAAAGTAATAATCAACAAGCAATGTTACCTTCTAATTGTGAATTATTATGGAATAGAAGTGGCACTGCACCTGGTATGTGGTTTTATGAAAATAATGTTGCTTATGTTTCAATGCCTGGTGTTCCTTTTGAAATGAAAACAATTTTTGAAGAAGAAGTTATTCCTATGCTTAAAAAAACTTTTTCTTTTCCTTCAATAGTTCATCGCACAATTCAAACTTGTTCTATAGGTGAAAGTTTCTTAGCAAAAAAAATTGAAGATATAGAAAATGATTTACCACAACACATCAAGTTAGCTTACCTGCCATCGGTTGGTTCTGTAAGGCTTCGCTTTAGTGCTTATGGTGAAAATGAAACTGAATTAAACAATGAACTGAATCCAATTATCAATAATCTTTATGATAGAATTGGTAATTATATTTATGGTGAAGGAAATGATTCTTTGCAACAAGTAGTTGGAGCTTTATTAAATAGCCAATCAAAAACAATAGCTACTGCCGAAAGTTGTACCGGAGGTTATATTGCTCATTTGATTACTTCTGTTCCGGGTAGCTCAAATTATTATTTAGGTTCTGTAATTGCATATCACAACAAAATTAAAATGGAACAATTAAATGTTCCTGAATCATTATTGATTGAACATGGTGCAGTAAGTGAAGCTTGTGTTATAAAAATGGCTGAAGAAGTTCGTTTAAAAACTGGTGCTGATTATGCTATATCATCAAGTGGAATTGCTGGACCTGGTGGCGGCACCGAAACAAAACCTGTAGGTACTGTTTGGATTGGTTTTGCAAGTGAATCCAAATCGTTTGGTAGAGTATTTAACATGGGAGATAATAGAGAAAGGACCATTTTAAGAACTGCTTTAATGGCTTTAGATATTTTGAGAAAAGAATTACTAGAAGACTAATTTTACAAAATGGATTTTCAACTTAATTCTGAATTTAAACCAACAGGTGATCAACCTGATGCTATTGTAAAACTTGTTAATGGAATTAATTCCGGAGATCGCTCACAAGTGCTTTTAGGTGTTACAGGTTCAGGTAAAACTTTTACCATGGCTAATGTAATTGCTCAGGTAAAAAAACCAACCCTTATCATCAGTCATAACAAAACTTTAGTAGCTCAGCTCTTTGGAGAATTTAAACAATTCTTTCCCGAAAATGCTGTTGAATATTTTGTTTCATATTATGATTATTACCAGCCTGAAGCTTTTATTCCAACAACAAATACTTATATAGAAAAAGACTTACAAATAAATGATGAGATTGAAAAGCTTCGTTTAAAAACAACTTCATCTTTATTATCAGGAAGAAGAGATGTTATAGTTCTCGCTTCTGTTTCATGTATTTTTGGTGCAGGTAATCCTAAGGATTATGAGAATAGTATCATTAGGATAAAAAAGAATCAGGTTATATCAAGAAATAATTTATTGTTTGCTCTTGTTGATTCATTATATAGCCGTACAACTGCCGATTTTCAAAGAGGAAACTTCAGAGTTAAAGGTGATGTTGTTGATGTTTTTCCTGCTTATGCCGATTTCGCTATTCGTATTTCATTCTTCGGAAATGATGTTGAAAGTCTTCATATCATTGATCCGGTTTCAGGAAAAAAGCAAGAAGAGGTTGACAATGTTGCAATCTTTCCTGCGAATATTTATGTAACTCCCAAAGACCAACTCAACAGAGCAATTAATGAAATTCAAGATGACCTAATGAAACAAATTGATTACTTTAAATCAACAGGAAAATATCTTGAAGCAAAACGTTTGGAAGAAAGAACAAACTTTGATTTGGAAATGATTCGTGAATTAGGCTACTGTAATGGTATCGAAAACTATAGTCGCTACATGGATCAACGAAAACCTGGTGATAGACCTTTCTGTTTAATAGATTATTTCCCTGAAGATTTTCTTTTAATTGTTGATGAAAGCCATGCTACCATGCCACAACTTAGAGGCATGTACGGAGGTGATAGAAGTAGAAAAGAAAACCTGGTTGATTTTGGATTTCGTTTACCATCAGCTTTAGATAACAGGCCACTAATGTTTCCTGAATTTGAACAAATGGTGAATCAAATTATTTATGTAAGTGCAACTCCCGCAGAATATGAAATTAGAGAATCTGAGGGTGTAGTTGTTGAACAAATCATTAGACCAACAGGACTTTTAGACCCTGTAATTTTTGTAAAGCCTTGTTTAAATCAAGTTGATGATTTGTTGGATGAAATTGATGAAAGAATAAAAATGGGTGATAGAGTTCTTGTCACAACCTTAACAAAACGAATGGCCGAAGAGTTAAGTAAATACATGGCAAAACTAAATATCAAGTGTAGGTATATTCATAGTGAAGTTAAAACTTTGGATAGAGTTGAAATACTAAGAGATTTAAGATTAGGTAAGTTTGATGTTTTGGTTGGAGTAAATTTATTAAGAGAAGGACTTGATTTACCTGAAGTAAGTTTAGTTGCAATTATGGATGCAGATAAGGAAGGATTTTTAAGAAACGAGAGATCCTTAACTCAGACAATTGGTCGTGCTGCAAGAAACGAAAATGGGAAGGTAGTAATGTATGCTGATCATATTACAGACAGTATGCAAAGAACTATAGATGAAACAAACAGAAGAAGAGAAATTCAAACCGCTTATAATTTAAAACATGGTATTACACCTAAAACAGTAAGAAAGAGCAAGGATGAAATTATGCGCCAAACATCTGTTGCCGATGCAAAAGAAGGTGCAGAAACAATGGCTTATATTGAACCAGAAGAAGTATCTGCAGCAGCTGATCCGGTTTTACAATACATGAATAAAAATCAATTACAAAAAGCAATTGATGAAACCAAGAAACGAATGGTTCAGGCTGCAAAAGATATGGAATTTATGGAAGCTGCAAGATTACGTGATGAAATGTTTGCACTTCAAAAACAACTAGAATCACATGCAGAATAAAAGAGAAAGACGCGTTTTTAAAAATCTCCAAAAACGTTTCAAAGAAGATAAATACACCGGCTTTGGTTCTGGAGCGAATAGTCAGGGTGCAAGATTACTTGGCAGAGATGGAACTTATAATGTTGAAAGAACAGGACAGGCATTTACTGATTATTACAGTCCTTTTCATTCATTGGTTACCATGACATGGACCAATTTCTTTTTGATGATATTTTTAATTTTTTGTTTAACTAATATCATCTTTAGTATACTTTATATGTTTGTGGGTTTCGATGAATTCACTGGTTTTGCATTTAATCATGCACCTGGTAAATTCTTCGATTTACTTACTTTTAGTGCACAAACATTAACAACAGTTGGATATGGAAGAGTGAACCCTATAGGTTATTGGGCTGGTACCATTGC
>JBMLOK010000423.1:13038-23370 GCA_049243005.1 Bacteroidia bacterium
GATTTAGAATATTCAAAAATTAATGCCTTGGCTTTAAGCTGGACAATTGTTCACCCAATTACAGAAAACAGTCCAATTTATGGATTAACTGAACCTGATTTATTAGACTTAAATGCTGAGTTCATTGTAATGTTTAAAGCATTTGAAGATACATACAGTCAGCATGTTCATACCCGTTTTAGTTATATTGCTGAAGATTTTGTTTGGGGTGCAAAATTTCTACCTATGTACAAACGAAGTGAGGAAGGTTTACAAACAATATTAGAGTTGGATAAAATTGGTGCGTACGAAAACGCAAAATTAAATGAAACAAAAAAGGCCTCCGAAGAGGCCTGATTTATTCTTTTAAAAAGAAATTAGTTTACTGATTTAATTTTGAACTTTCCTTCTGTAATTGCAACAGTAGTTACATCTTCTTCCAATTTCAAAATTCCACTGAATGTACCTTCTACAGTTTCTCTTGGCGCCATTGGCATTTTCGTAAATACAACTGTTAGTCCATTACCTGTTCCTTTTGGAGTAGCTCTTGATTTGTAAATAAATCCTTCCGCATCTGTATATTCAGCCCAATTAAATTGTTCTGTTTCGTCTAATAAGAAATTAGTTCCATCTCCCCAACCTACCATGGGTCTATTCAAAGAAATACTAATTGCCGGCTTTTGTTGTCCAAAAACTTTTGTACCTGCAAGAAATAATAAGCCCGGAGTAATTGAATCATCTTTACCTGCTGTAAAAGATTTCATTTCATATAAAACACCATTAGCTTTAAATGAATACCATTCTGTGGCAGCTGGAGTTCCACCTCCATTATTGTTGTTTGTGTTGGTTGTGCTAGTTTCCTCTTTTTTACATGAAACGAAAACTAAACTAATTAAACTTAATGCGATAATAAATTTCTTCATTGGTGTTTTGAGTGTATTAAAAAATTTGGGCCGAAACTATGCATTTCGGCCCAATAAAAAACTTAAAAAAGTATAAATGATTTTAGTTTAGTCGAATCTATGAGCAGTTTTATTTAACTCCTCCGGACTTAATCCTTTAAAATAATCATAAGTAATTTTTAATCCTTCAGCTCTATCAACTTTAGGCTCCCAACCTAATATTTCTTTAGCTCTGGTAATATCTGGTTTACGTTGTTTAGGATCATCCTGAGGTAATGGTTTGTGAATCAATTTCTGAGATGTCCCTGTTAACTTAATGATTTCTTCAGCAAACTGATTAATTGTAATTTCACTTGGATTTCCAATATTTACCGGATAAGGATAATCACTCATCAATAATCTGTAAATACCTTCTATTAAGTCGCTTTGGAAACAAAAACTTCTGGTCTGAGAACCATCACCAAAAATTGTTAAATCCTCTCCTCTTAAAGCTTGTCCAATAAATGCAGGAAGAACTCTTCCATCATTTAAACGCATTCTTGGCCCGTACGTATTGAAAATTCTTACAATCCTAGTTTCTAAACCATGGTAAGTATGATAAGCCATTGTAATAGCTTCCTGGAAACGCTTAGCTTCATCATAGACACCTCTTGGCCCAACTGGGTTTACATTTCCCCAATAGTCTTCATTTTGTGGATGAATTGCAGGATCTCCATAAACTTCAGAGGTTGATGCAACTAAAATTCTAGCCTTTTTTTCCATTGCAAATCCTAATAAGTTATGTGTTCCTAATGAACCAACTTTTAAGGTTTGAATTGGAATTTTCAAATAATCTATTGGACTTGCTGGTGATGCAAAATGTAAGATATAATCAATATGACCGGATACATGAACATATTTGCTTACATCATGATTGTAAAACTCAAACTCTTTCAGTTTCATCAAATGTTCAATGTTTTTCATGTCACCTGTTATCAGGTTATCCATTCCAACAACATCAAATCCTTCATTGATAAAACGATCACTCAGATGCGAACCAAGAAAGCCTGCTGCACCTGTAATTAATATTCTTTTATTAGGCATGTGTTATTATTTAGAAGTGTTGATACCGATACAATAGTAATCAAAACCGTTTTCTTTCATTTCACCAATATCATAGATATTTCTACCATCAAATACCAGTTTATTCTTCATTAACTTACCCATAACCTTGAAGTTTGGAGTTCTAAACTCAGGCCATTCTGTAATTATTAAAAGCGCATCTGCATCAATAATTGCATCGTTCATGTCTTTAGAATACTCGATTTGTTCTCCCAAATCTTTTTTCGCTTCATGCATCGCAACCGGATCATATGCTTTCACATTTGCACCAGCAGCTAATAATTTTTCTATAATTACTAATGATGGAGCTTCTCTCATATCATCAGTTTTTGGTTTGAACGATAATCCCCAAACAGCAAAGTTCTTGCCTTTCATTACACCATTAAAATGTTTGCTGATTTTATTAAACAATACACTTTTCTGTGCATCATTTACTTCTTCAACAGCATTTAAAATACGCATATTATAACCGTTTTCAGCAGCAGTTTTGATAAGTGCTTTTACATCTTTTGGAAAACAAGATCCACCATATCCAATACCAGGATAGATAAATCTATTTCCAATTCTTGGGTCACTTCCAATACCTTTTCTAACCATGTTTACATCAGCACCCATAATTTCACAAAGATTTGCAACATCATTCATGAAACTAATTTTGGTTGCTAACATCGCATTTGCAGCATATTTTGTCATCTCAGCAGATGGAACGTCCATGAAAATAATTGGATGTCCATTTAACAAAAATGGCTTATACAATTTTCTCATTACCTCTTCTGCTCTTCTTGATTCAACACCTACTACAATTCTATCTGGTTTTAAGAAATCGTCAATTGCTGCACCTTCTTTTAGGAATTCAGGATTTGAAGCAACATCAAAATCAATATTCGATGAACGTTTATTTAATTCTTCTTGTACTGCAGTTCTAACTTTATTTGCGGTTCCAACTGGCACTGTACTCTTAGTTACAACAACAATATGATCATTAATTCCCTGACCAATTTCTCTTGCTACTGCAATTACATACTTCAAATCAGCACTTCCATCTTCACCCGGAGGTGTTCCTACTGCAATAAATGCAACGTCTGCCTCAGATAAGTTGTCTTTTAAACTAGTTGAAAATTGAAGTCTACCCTTTTCAGCATTTCTAATAACCATTTCCTCTAAACCAGGCTCATAAATAGGCATGATACCTTTTTTAAGATTTTCGATTTTTTTTGTGTCGACATCAATGCACACAACATCAATACCTACCTCTGCAAAACAGGTTCCTGTAACTAGTCCAACATAACCGGTTCCAATAACAACAATTTTCATTTTATAATATTTTTTAGATGAGACATAAGCAATACAAAACTCCTCAAATATCCGGTCTGAAGATTTTTTGTAATTTCAATGGAACGAAAATAACATTTTACCGCATTTTACAAATGAATTTTCAAATGAATTTTACTAGTTTTTATGATGTATTATTGTTAAAAATCTTCAAAAAAAGTCATATTTGTCAAATCATGAACCAAAAAACAATAATTTTTAATGTTCTTCTTTTTATTTCTTGCTTAAATGTTTGGGGACAAAGTTCTAATTATGATAAATATGCCTTCAGCAACAGGATTTTTAATCTTCAATTTTTAGTGAACCAACAATATCCAGGTGGAGATATGGCTAAATCTTTTGGGCCGCATAACACGATTGGATTTGGTGGTCTTTATAAAACAAAAACAAATTGGCTGCTTTCTGCGGAGGCTAATTATATTTTCGGAAATAATTTAAAGGATGTCGATATTTTAAATAATCTTGTTAATGGTTCCGGATATATTTCCAGTGTGAGTGGTTCTCCTGGGAATTATTCAGTAAATCTAAGAGGATATAGCAGCTTTCTTAAAGCAGGTAGATTGTTTTCATTTAGTTCATCAAAAAGAAATAGAGGCTTAATTCTTCAAACAGGTATAGGTTTTCTTCAATATAAAATTAATTTTCAAACCCAAAATAATGATATACCTCAATTAGATGAGGATTACTTTAAAGGTTATGATAGACTTACAAATGGTATTGCTTTTAATCAGTTTATAGGATATTACTTTCATAGTCAAAATCGTTTGATTAATTTCTATGCTGGTTTCGATTTAACTGAAGCATTTACTCAAAATAGAAGAGGTTATGTTTATGATAAAAAGGCTTTTGATAATGCCGATAAAAAAGATTTTACCCTTGGTTTCCGTTTTGGTTGGATGATTCCTATTTATCTCCAATCTAAAAATGAAGATGAATTTAATTTCAGGTAATATGTTATCAGATTTTTATTATTCTCTTGCCACAAAAGGATTTATTACTGCCGCTAAATTAGTTTCACCTATAAATGCCAGAGCAAAGGCTTTAATCGATTCAAGAAAAATTGAGATTCATCCTCCTGCTAAAAACAAAAATGAAATCAGGCTTTGGCTTCATGTAGCAAGTTTAGGTGAGTTTGAACAAGCCAGACCGGTTTTAGAAATTCTAAAATTTGAAATTCCTAACTTAACTATATTCACTAGTTTTTACTCTCCTTCTGGTTATGAAAACAGACATAATGATGCTTTAATTGATTATGCGTTTTATTTACCTTTTGATTCTAAAAATTCAGCGAAACAACTAATCGCAAAAATAAAACCTGATTTTGCTATTTGGGTTAAATATGACTTTTGGATACATTACCTGAATGAGTTGCATAACAATAAAATTCCTTGTTTTTTAATTGCTGCTTTGTTTAGAGAGAATCAAATTTATTTCAAAAAAGCAGGTGAAAATTTTATTGATGTTTTCAAAAAATTCGAATCAATTTCTTGCCAAAATAAAGAAAGTGCAGAATTGCTTTTTAAATTTGGAATTAAAAAAGTTCAGGTTAATGGTGATCCTCGTATCGATAATGTTATTAAACTTAAATCAAAAAATAAGCAACTTCATTTAATACAAAAATTTAAAGGTGATCAAAATTTAATTGTAATTGGAAGTGCTTATAAAATTGAAATTGAAACCATAGTTGAGTTTCTAAACGAAAACCCTCAATTAAAATGCGTTGTAGCTCCTCATTTTGTTGATTCTAATACTATAAATGAGATTAGTAAATTACTCCCTAATTCAACTTTATATTCAAATTTCGAGATCAATCAAAATGGCGATTTCCAAACACTAATTATTGATAGCATAGGAAAACTGGCTATGACCTATCAATATGCAAATTTTGCTTTTATTGGAGGTGGTTTTTCAAAAGGTGGATTGCATAATATTTTAGAAGCAATTGTTTATGGAATTCCAATTTGTTTTGGACCAAAAATTTCTAGATTTCCTGAAGCTGTTCAATTAATAGATTTAAATCTAGCCAATATTGTTTCCAATAAACAAGAATTTAATTTGTGGCTGAATACATTTATACAAAATAAAATCAAGCAAGAAAACCGAAATCAAGAATTAGAAAATTGGATGAGTGAAAATTCAGGTGCCGCTGCAAGAACTGCAGCAGATATATTAAAGGGTATAAAGAAGTATATTCAATAGAAATAGTCAATTATCCTTTACTTTGATTTCTTACAAACAAAAATTTGCTTCTCCGAGGTATCTGAAAATTGTTCTTCATTAAAGTTTCCAAACTTTTGTAATACATCAAAACCATTTGACTTTAAATAAGAATCTAATTCCTGTGGGAAGTACAACCTCATATCCATGTTTTGTATGGAATTGAATTTATTGTTAATGAAATAATGCCATTTAATTCTATTAATTTGGGTATTATTTTCATACTTCATGGTTTGTTCTATTTGTATTTTTCTGCCATCTAGTGTTTCGTAATCAGCAATTTTAGTTTTGACTTTTTCTGATGCTATGATATAATCCATATTGGGATTAAAACAATCGAATAAAAATAAGCCACCTTCCTTTAGATGCTTCTTAACATTTTCCAAAACAGAAAATAAATCCTGGTTTTGATACAAATGATGAATGGAATTAAACGGTATAAAAATTAAATCAAACTTATCTGTCAAATCAAAATTTCTTATATCTGCTTCTATAAAATCAATTTTCACACCTGCATTTTGAGCTGATAATTTTGCTTTAGCCAACATTGTTATAGAATTATCTAAACCCGAAATATTAACTCCATTCTTTGCTAATGGAATGGTTAATCTTCCGGAACCACAACAAAGTTCTAACACCTTAGTATTTTTTAGTTTCGGCATCCAATTCAAATAAAATTGAAAGTCAAATAAGAAGGTGTTCAAACCATCGTAGATGTTGGCATCGTAGATCAACTCACCAACTTTATAATCAGTATTTAGATTGTCCTCCATTATTTAATTTTAAGTAATCGAAATAATATAAATTAACACATTTTAGATTTCTAATTATACTCGATTCTTAACTCATTAACAATATTATATAATTCCTTTTTGGGAGGATGGTAATTCACTTATTTGTATTTACTACAATAATTTCATCCTGTTGGAATTATTGTAATTTTCATAAAAAACTAGATTCTATATTTAATCTGTCTTGACTTTAGTTCATGCCCTATTTCAATCTTAAAATGTATAGAGTTTTACTAAAATAAATTTCAATTAAACATGCTGATATTCCTAAACAGTATTAAGTAACGAATATCCTCATATTTACTAGAAGTGATTTTCTTCACTCTTTGCTTATTTGAAAAATATTATCAAAAAGTTAGAATGAAATTTTTCTATTTTATAAGATTTAAGACTCTGATAGGTGGCCTCATGTTTATAGAAAAATACTCAAAATGAATTCCATCGAACTCACCATCACCCGGACCGAAGGTCCGCGTGGTGGTCTGTTTGGGGTTGGAGTTTTCTGTATGTTATCATCTATAATAATGTCATCCATTCTAGATTTTAACAGCTTTCAAAAGAAACATAATACTAATCATATCTCATTTTTGAGCTTAAGTTTGATTTTAACAATAAAAATCAAATTTCCAGCTAATCCACAACACAAAAAAAAAGCAGTATCAAATGATACTGCCTTTTAATAATTGAATATTTCTGATTAGCTAGCTGATTCTTCAGTTGTAGTACCTTCTGCTTTTTTAGCAGTTTTACCACGACGAGTTCTTTTAGCAGCAGAAGATTTAGCTGATTTCTCACCAAGAAGGTTTTCGTTGAAATCTACCAATTCTATAATTGCCATTTCAGCATTATCGCCTTTACGGTTCATAGTTTTTAAAACTCTGGTATATCCGCCTGGACGATCAGCGATTTTTTGAGCAACAGCACCAAATAATTCTGATACTGATTCTTTATTTTTTAAATAACTAAATACAACACGACGAGAATGAGTGCTATCGTCTTTTGCTTTAGTAATTAGAGGCTCTACATATTTACGCAATTCTTTAGCTTTTGCGCAAGTTGTGCTAATACGCTTATGGATAATCAATGAACTAGCCATGTTAGCAAGTAAAGATTTTCTATGCGAAGCAGTTCTGCCTAAGTGATTGAATGTTTTTCCGTGTCTCATCTTTATTTTCTGTTCTTAACTAAAATCTAGGTTCTAGTCTTCGTTCAACTTATACTTTGAAATATCAATACCGAAAGTTAATCCCTTCTCACGTACTAATTCTTCTAACTCACTTAATGATTTCTTTCCGAAATTTCTGAATTTTAACAAATCAGCAATATCATAAGCAACCAAATCAGCTAACGATTTAATATCAGCAGCTTTCAAGCAATTGTAAGCTCTTACTGATAAATCTAAATCTGATAGAGGAGTTTTTAATATTTTACGAACATGAAGGAAGTTCTCATCTACTTCTTGAGTAGGTTCTTTCACTTGAGTATCTAAAGTGATTAACTCATCTGAGAACAACATAAAGTGTTGAATTAAAATCTTAGCAGCTTCTTTCAAAGCTTCTTCAGGATGGATTGAACCATCTGTAGTGATTTCAATTTGAAGTTTTTCGTAGTCGGTTTTTTGCTCAACACGATAATCTTCAACACCATATTTAACATTCTTAATTGGAGTAAAGATTGCGTCCATTGGAATCAATCCAATAACTGCATCTTTAGGTTTGTTTTCATCTGCAGGAACATATCCACGACCTTTTTCAACAGTCATTTCAATTTCCAAATGAACAAATGATTCCATATTACAGATTACCAAATCAGGGTTCAACACCTTGAATGAATTGGTATGTTTACCAATTTCACCCGCTAAGAATTGCTCCTGACCTTTGATATTGATATAGATTTTTTCATTATCAACTCCATCTGTAATTCTTTTGAAACGAACTTGCTTTAAATTCAAAACAATTTCCGTAACATCTTCAATTACACCTTTAATGGTTGAAAACTCATGATCAACACCGGCAATTTTAATACCTGTGATCGCGTATCCTTCCAATGATGAAAGGAGAATTCTGCGTAAAGAATTACCGATAGTTACACCATACCCTTTTTCAAGAGGACGGAATTCGAACTGACCAAAAAAGTCAGTTTCTTTATGCATAATAACTTTGTCGGGCTTTTGAAAAGCAAGGATACCCATTGATAAATCTGATTAATGATTATTTTGAATACAACTCAACGATCAACTGTTCTTTGATGTTTTCAGGAATTTGATCACGCTCTGGATAAGCCATGAAAGTTCCACTCATCAATTTACCATCCCAATTCAACCAATTAAATTTCTTTGAATTGCTAGCAGCTAATGATTCGGTAATTAATTCTAATGATTTTGATCTTTCTCTTACACCAACAACATCACCTGGTTTTAATTGATATGAACTAATATCAACGATATTACCATTTACTGTGATATGACGGTGAGAAACTAACTGACGACCTTGAGCACGAGTTTGAGCGATACCCAAACGAAATACTGTATTGTCTAATCTAGCTTCTAAGAATTTTAACAAGTTTTCACCTGTAATTCCTTTTTTACGAGCAGCTAATTCGAAAGTTTTGTAGAACTGACGTTCTAAAACTCCGTAAGTGAATTTTGCTTTTTGTTTTTCATACAACTGAACGGCATATTCTGTTAGTTTAGCACGTTTACGTGCCATACCATGCTGCCCAGGAGGTACATTTCTTTTTTCGTAAGACTTATCAGGTCCGAAAATCGGATCCTTGAAACGTCTTGCAATCTTGGTTTTTGGTCCTATATATCTTGCCATTTTGCGTCTCTTTTTAAATATTAAACCCTACGAGCTTTTGGAGGACGACATCCGTTGTGAGGAAGTGGAGTAATATCTGTAATAGATAATACTTCAATACCTGCTACTTGTAAAGTACGGATAGCTGATTCTCTACCAGAACCCGGTCCTTTAACAAATACATCAACTTTTTTCATTCCAGCTTCAAATGCTACTCTAGCGCAATCACTTGCTGCCATTTGAGCTGCATAAGGAGTGTTTTTCTTTGAACCTCTAAATCCCATTTTACCTGCAGAAGCCCAAGAAATAACTTGACCTGTCTGATTGGTTAATGAAATAATGATGTTATTGAAAGAAGCTTTAATGTGTGCTTGTCCATGAGCATCTACACTTACAACTCTCTTTTTGGTAACTTTTTTATTATTCGCTGCCATCTTTCTTACTTCTTACTATTTAGTTACTTTCTTTTTACCTGCAACTGTTTTACGTTTACCTTTTCTTGTTCTAGAATTGGTACGAGTACGTTGTCCGCGAACAGGTAAACCTTTACGGTGACGTAATCCTCTGTAGCATCCGATATCAAGCAAACGCTTAATATTCAATTGACGCTCTGAACGTAATTCACCTTCGATGGTTAAACCTTCGGTGATGTGTTTTCTGATTGCATTTAACTCTTCGTCATTCCACTCACTTACTTTCTTGTCCCAGCTAATGCCGCAACTTGTAAGAATCTTTTGGGAAGTGGAGCGTCCAATTCCGAAAATATAAGTTAATCCAATCTCGCCCCTCTTATTTTTGGGCAAATCAATACCAGCAATACGAGCCATACTTTATTTTATCCTTGACGTTGTTTAAACTTTGGGTTCTTTTTATTGATTACGTAAACTCTTCCTTTACGTTTTACAATAATGCAGTCTTCACTGCGCTTTTTGACAGATGCTCTGATTTTCATTTCTTATAGGTTTATTTATACCTGTAAATTATTCTACCTTTTGTTAAATCATATGGTGACATTTCTACTGACACCTTATCTCCTGGTAAGATTTTAATGTAGTGCATTCTCATCTTACCGGAAATGTGGGCTATGATTTCGTGCCCATTTTCCAAGCGTACTCTGAACATGGCGTTACTTAACGATTCTGTTATCGTACCATCTTGTTTTATTAGCGACTGTTTTGTCATATTAACCGAAAAAGGGGCTGCAAAAATACA
>JBMLOK010000424.1:0-9588 GCA_049243005.1 Bacteroidia bacterium
AAAAAGCCTGATTGGTTTTTCTCCCAATCAGGCTTACAAATATACAATAATTTTTCTTCTTTCCTTTTATTCCAATTCTATCAAAATAGTGTTCTTCTCTACCGCCTGTTTTGGTTCCACACATATTTTCTTCACTTTTCCTTCTCCATCTGCCTTAATTACATTCTCCATTTTCATGGCTTCCAAAACCAATAATGCATCACCTTTTTTTATGGTATCACCTACTTGTGTTTGAATCCTTAGCACCAGTCCTGGCATGGGTGCTTTTACATTGTTGGCTTTTGCTACCATCATTTTGTCTAATCCTAACTGACTCAATAATGCATCATATTGGTCTTTAATTTGTACTGCATGTTTTTTACCATTGATGAGGATATTCATCGTTTTCCCGTTTTCTTCCTTGTCCAACAATTCAATATTCAATGATTGGTTCTCCAAAATCATGTGGTATTTGTTGGTATCGAGTTTAACTATATCGGCAGAAACCGGTTTTCCATCTAATAAAACATTGCCTTTGTGAAGGTCGAATTGCAAATTCTGTGAATTAACTTGGATATTAAGCATATGTATTCAATAATTTTATTTTCTTGCGGCTGTAAAGTAAGTTATGAGAAAAGTTGTTAGTTATTTCCTCCTTAGTTACCTCATCCTTTCAATGGGATGCAAGGTAAATAAAAGTTTTGATTCGAATTCAGCTAAAAATATGGAAAAAATCATGCTTGATGATGTAGTCATTCGTCCTCAGGCAAAAGTGAAAACAGTTCCATACCAACCTATGCCCAAAAGGGTAGTTGATTTGCTGCATACCAAGCTCGAACTGGCCTTCGATTACGATAAACAATGGGTGATTGGAAAGGCTTATTTAACTATTAAACCCTATTTTTTGCCTGTTCAAAATTTCACTTTGGATGCAAAAGGTTTTGAAATTCAACAAATAAAAGCTGTATTAGGAAAAGATACTTTAGCTCTTACCTATCAGTATGATACATTTAAAATTGATATTCAATTACCCAAAGAATTAAAACGTACTGATACTTTTCAGGTCATCCTAAATTATATAGCCAAACCTTCAGAGCTAAAAAATAAAGGTGGTTCAGCTATTACCGATAATAAAGGTTTGTATTTCATCAACCCAAAAGAAACCGACCCTTATAAACCTAAACAAATCTGGACACAAGGAGAAGCTGAAAACAGTTCAGCCTGGTTTCCAACTATTGATGTTCCGGGAGAGAAACATACTCAGGAAATCTATATTACCATCGCTGAAAATGAAACCTCATTGAGTAATGGATTATTGTTGAGTTCTAAAAAAATCGGGAATGGTATGAAAATTGAACATTGGTCGCAAAAATTACCTCATGCTCCTTATTTGGCTATGTTGGCCATAGGTAATTTTACTGTTACCAAAGACAAATGGCGTGATAAAGAAGTGAATTATTACCTGGAACCGGCTTATCAAAAACATGCAAAAATGATTTTTGGGAAAACTCCTAAGATGATTGAAGTTTATTCAAAACTGACAGGTGTAGATTATCCTTGGGAAAAATTTTCTCAGGTTGTAGCTCGCGATTTTGTAAGTGGTGCCATGGAAAATACAGGCGCAGTTTTACATTATGAAGGTGTTCAACATGATGCGCGACAACACCTCGATAATAATCACGAGGACATTATTGCTCACGAATTGTTTCATCAATGGTTTGGTGATTATGTAACAGCGAGAACTTGGAGTCAGTTGCCATTAAATGAAAGTTTTGCTACTTATGGCGAATATTTATGGAATGAAGCAGAATATGGAAAAGATTTTGCAGATTATCAATTTGAAAGAGCCAGGAATGCTTATTTCCGTTCAAAAAATAAACATACACAACCAACAATCAGGTATTTTTATACTGATCCTGATGAGTTGTTTGATGTACTTAGTTATCAAAAAGGCGGACGTATTTTACACATGCTCAGGAATCAATTGGGTGATGAAGTTTTCTTCAAAGGAATTAATCTTTATCTAACAAAAAATGCTTTCGGAATTGCAGATATTCACGATTTAAGAAAGGCTTTTGAACATGCTTCCGGTGAAGATTTGAATTTGTTTTTCAATCAATGGTTTTTAGGAAGCGGACATCCTATTGTTCAAGTAAAATACGATTATAATGTAGATAGAAAATCAGTTATTGTTAAGGTGATGCAAGTAAAAGATTCTTCTTTATCTGTTTTTAATTCTCCGCAAAACTTTTTCAGTTTCCCAGTTAAAATTGGTATTGGTGATTCAAGTGGATTGGTAAAAACCGAATCAATAATCATCAGTAAAAAATATGAAGAATTTGAGATTCCCTACAATCAAATTCCTGATTATATAAGTTTTGATGAAGATGGTGTTTTACTTGGCCAGATTGCAGAAACGAAATCAAATGAACGTTGGTTGAATCAGTTTTTAACTTCAAAAAATTATGGAACTTATAACAGAGCAAATGATGTTATAAAGAAGTGGAATTTACCTTCGGATATGCCATTATTTGAAAAAGCAATTCGTGCCGGAATCACCAATGAAACCTGGTATAAACAAATTGATGCGCTTAGTTTATTGAATACCCAACCTGCTTTAATTGATAGTTTTAAAAATACAATTATCAATTTAAGTTTTAACCATCCTGTTTCAAAAGTTAGAACAGAAGCTTTAGTAACATTGAGTTCTTTGGGTAAGGAATCTTTGCCTTATTTAATCAAAAGTTTAGGTGATTCATCCTATATGGTTGTTTCAACTTCTTTGGGTTTAATGGGTCAGATTGATTTAGATACAGCCATCTATTTTGCCAATCAACAAGTGCCTGTTTCATCTGGAGAAATTCATGAATCAATAGCAGAATTATATGCTAAAAAAGGAAATATAAATGCAGGCTCATATTTCAAATCGCAGCTAGGAAAATATGGATTATACAGGTCGCCAATCCTAAGGTATTTTGGTGATTATATTACCAAATCTATCTTAAAAGAAGGGGAGTTATGTTTGCAAATTTTAGATGATTACATCTCCACATCAAGCGATACAGATTTAGATAAACGAGTGATTCGCATGAATTCAAAAATTAGAAAACAGCTTGTAACTGAAATGAAAGCAGCTCCTGAAAATCAACAAGAGTTTTACAACAAACTTTTAGAGCAGTTAAACAATATCGATAAAAAACTAAAATTAAGGTCGAAAACTTAATTGGTCAACACCATGAATTTTTAAGGTTCTTGGATTTTGTACAAACCCAATGATTCTAAAATTGTCGAGATTGATTGCAGGACTTACATAAATTTTTGTTTTTCCTTCTGATTTAACCAATGGAGCAGTAATTAACTTCCTGCAAATATTATGGTGATGAAGAATTTGATTGGCATTTTCTCCACCTTTTACTGCTGAGTTAATTTCTCTTTGAACAAAAGCAATGTTTAATTCCAATGAATCCATTGGTCCCCAAAATCTGTATGCTACAATTAAACTGTCTTCGCCTTCTTCTGCAGCAACACCAAGTTTTAAGAAATTAGGATTTGGTTTAGATAGGTTTTGAGTGATTTCAACTGAAATTCCTTTTTTATCGGCACCGGCATGAGCATTTCCTCCGTTAACAAAAGCCATTGGAGTATATAAGTTTTTCTCACCTTTTTTTAAGGCATAATTCATTTGTTTTTTAGTGTATAATGAATCACTAAATGGATCAACCCAGCCCGATTTGTTCCAATAATCAACATGGTAATCAATTACATATACAGGAGAAGATGTGCTATCACTTAAATGAATTACTTCTTGCATAAAAGCATCGGCAATCGGACAAGAACTACATCCTTCAGAAGAAAATAATTCTATCAAAACATTGTTCTGATACATTTTTTCTTGGTTGTTGGGTGTGAAAATATCGACGTTTTGCTGGGCGAAAATATTGTTACAGAAAAGGCCCAAAATCAAGGTAATTACAAGTTTAAATTGATTTACATTTTGTAGATACTTCATTTTATATTTTGTTTTGATTCGATTTGCAATGATAGGAATGATTGGTTTTCAATTATCCAATAATTCGTAAAAATGGCAAAAATTTAGCCAAATTGCTTGATAAGCTTGTTTTTTAAGTAAATAAAATGATTTGCAGCCCGAATTTGATAATAATTTAGAATGATTACTTTTGCGGAATGACAATTGAACAACTAAAAGAGTTGAAGTATAGGGTTGATGCCCTGAGGAGGTATCTTTGACATCGAGACAAAATTACTCGATATTCAGGAAGAAGAAGCTTTAAGCAGAACCAGTACTTTTTGGGATGATCCTAAAAAAGCAGAACAGGTTTTAAAATCCACCAAACAAAAAAAAATCTGGACTGATGCCTATGCAAATGCGGTGGCACAGGTTGATGATTTAAGCGTTTTACTTGAGTTTTATCAAGCTGGAGAAGGTACAGAAGAAGATGTTGATGCTCAATACAAACATGCTTCACAGGTGGTTGAAGAGCTTGAATTCAAAAACATGCTTAGCAGTGAAGAAGACCAAATGAATTGTGTTTTACAAATCAATTCAGGGGCAGGTGGAACTGAAAGTCAGGATTGGGCTGAAATGCTGATGCGTATGTATATTATGTATGCAGATAAACATGGTTTAAAAGCTGCTGTTGTTGATGAACAAGCAGGTGATGGAGCCGGAATAAAATCTTGTTCAATAGAGGTTGAAGGCAATTTTGCTTATGGTTATTTAAAGGGCGAAAATGGTGTACATCGTTTAGTGAGAATTTCTCCTTTTGATTCTAATGCACGTCGACATACTTCATTTGCTTCGGTTTATTGTTATCCTATAGTGGATGATTCGATTGAGATAGAGGTAAAAGATGCTGATATTGAAGTACAAACTTCACGTTCGGGTGGTGCTGGAGGACAGAATGTAAACAAGGTGGAAACCAAGGTTCAAATGACACATAAACCAACCGGAATTGTAATTGTTTGTCAGGTTGAACGCTCACAAAGTGCCAACAGAGAGCGTGCTATGAAAATGCTGAAATCTCAGTTGTATGAATTGGAATTAAGGAAGAAAAACGAAGCGAGAGATAAAATTGAAGCCGGGAAAAAACGCATTGAATGGGGTTCACAAATCAGAAACTATGTTTTTCATCCATACAAATTGGTGAAAGATCTAAGAACCGGCGTTGAAACCTCCGACGTACAAGGTGTAATGGATGGAAATCTTGATGATTTTATTAAGTCGTACCTAATGGAATACAACTAGTAACACCGCGCTGTAGCACCGCGATTTATCGCGGTGTTCAACGAAACCGCGATAAATTGCGGTGCTACACAATTATTTTCGATTAATAATCGTCGCCACCGGCTGTGCGGTTGGCATCACAATCATTTCGTTGATATTCATTCTTTGGGGTCTTGATATGGCATAATAAGCGGCATCAGCTATGTCTTCAGCCAGCAAATTATCAAAGCCGTCATAAACTTTATCAGCACGTTCTTTGTCACCATGAAATCTTACTATAGAAAACTCAGTTTCAACGGCACCCGGATTGATACTTGTTACCTTCACATTATGAGGAGAAAGTTCAATTCGCATTCCTCTGCTTAATGCATCAACTGCAAATTTGCTGGCACAATAAACGTTTCCGTTTGCATAAACTTCTTTGCCTGCAATGCTTGAAATGTTCACTACATGACCCATTTTTCTTTCTACCATTCCAGGTAAAATAATTCTACTGATATAAAGTAAACCCTTTACATTGGTATCAATCATTTTTTCCCAATCTTCCACATCACCCTCATGTAAATTTCCTAATCCACTTGCCAAACCGGCATTGTTTATCAAATAATAAATGTCTTTCCAATCATCCGGAATTTCGGAAATTGCTTTTTCAACTTCAGATTTATGTCGAATATCAAAAGGACAAAGCAGAATTTTTATTTGATTTTCTGATTCTAATTCTAACTTGAGTTTTTCAAGTCTATCAAGCCTTCTGGCGTTTAAAATCAGGTTGATACCTTCACTTGCAAACCTTTTTGCAATGGCCATTCCTATTCCGGAAGAAGCTCCTGTAATAAAAGCGATTTTATTGGGCATATTTTTTTGTATTTTCGAAAACCTGCTAATTGGACAAATATGAATTTTTCATTGGAGAAAACCGAACATTATTCATTGCTTAAAACAGCATTGACAACAATTGATCAGCCTCAGGCAGAAGAATTGACAAAGATGGTTCAGACGCATGTTGCTGAAAATATTTGTCCTTACCTGATTTTGAATTTTGAATCAGTAGAAAGCTGTAATGCCGGAGCTGTAAGAGAAATGATTGCTATGGGGAATTTCCTCGCAGAAAATAATGGAATGTTAATCATCAGCAATCCTCACGATCAGTTTACGCGTCTTTTTGATAAGGCTGAAATTGTTTTTGTACCAAGTGATATTGAGGCCATAGATTATGTTTTTATGGATCAGATTGAAAAACAATTTTTGAGTGAAGAAGGAGACATAGAATAGTTATTGCCTATGTCATTCGAAGTTACAATTTTAGGAAATAGTTCAGCATCTCCTACCCACGATAGGCATCCTTCGGCACAGTATGTAAATATTTGTGATCACCATATTTTAATTGATTGTGGTGAAGGAACCCAAATGCAATTAGCGAAGTATAAGATTAAAAAGTCTAAAATTTCGCAAATTTTCATTAGTCATGTTCATGGAGATCATATCCTTGGTTTGCCTGGTTTGTTGTTATCAATGAACCTAATGAAAAGGGAATTGCCAATCCATATTTATGGGCCGCCTGAGTTGTTTAAAATTTTGGATGTATTTTTTAAGTATACAGAAACTCAGTTTAGTTTTGAATTACATTATCATATAGTTAATCCAAATACAACAGGATTAATTTTTGAAAATATCTATTTCCGTGTTTATTCATTTCCACTTTTTCACAGAGTTCCTACAAGTGGTTATATGATTGAAGAGCGCACCAAATTACGCAAGTTAAATCTGGAAGTTTGTGAACGTTTAAAAATTCCTTTTACCTATTATAATGATATAAAAATGGGAAAGGATTTTTGTACTCCAGAAGGTAAATGGATTGCAAATGACCAACTGACTTATCCAGCAGCATTGCCCATAAGTTATGCCTATTGCTCTGATACAATGTTCGATGATAGGGTAGTGGAGTCGGTAAGAGATGCAGATATTCTTTATCATGAAGCAACATTTATGCATGATAAACTTGATAGAGCAGTTTATACCATGCATACAACTGCCAAACAAGCTGGTATTGTTGCAAGAACTGCTGATGTTAAAAAATTAATTATTGGGCATTTTTCATCAAGATATGATGATTTGGAACCCATTTTAAAAGAAGCTCAGGCTGAGTTTCCTAATACAGAAATTGCTGAAGAAGGCAAAACTTTTATTTTAGAATAAGATGCAAACATTTAGTCCAGAAAACTGGAAGGATTATGAGTTATTGGATTGTGGGGATTTTGAAAAACTCGAAAGATTCGGAAAATTAGTTTTAAGAAGACCAGAGCCACAGGCTTTATGGAATAAAATTTATCCTGAAAGCAAATGGCGTCAATTGGCTGATATTACCTTTAAACAAAGAGGAAGTCATAATGGCGAATGGATTAATCCTAAAAATAATCCTTCGAAATGGCAAATTGAATACAAACACAAACAAGCCAAAATACTTTTCAATTTATCTTTAACCTCATTTAAACATGTGGGTATTTTCCCTGAACAAGCCGCGAATTGGGATTATATCATTGAAAATATCAAAAAGGTAAAGGGAGAACAGCCTCGTTTCTTAAATTTATTTGCATACACAGGTGGAGCTTCATTGGCAGCTAAAGCCGCTGGTGCAGATGTTACCCATGTTGATAGTGTTAAACAGGTTGTTAGTTGGAGCAGACAGAATATGGAAAGTTCCGGCTTAACAGATATCAGATGGGTTGTTGAAGATGCCTTAAAATTCGTAAAACGCGAAGTTAAAAGAGGTAAAACCTATCACGGAATTATTTTAGATCCACCGGCATACGGAATTGGAGCAAATGGTGAAAGATGGCAATTGGAGCAACAAATCAATGAAATGTTAGGTGATGTGGAACAGATTTTGGATAAAAAACAACACTTTCTAATCCTTAATGTCTATTCGCTGGGTTTAAGTGCATTATTGGTGGAAGGACTGGTAAAAACCAATTTCCCACAAAGTAAGGAGCTTGAAAATGGAGAATTGTATTTACAAGCGCAATCAGGTATAAAATTACCATTGGGAATATTAGCCCGGTATTCACACGGATTATAAACAAAAAAGGAGTCGATTGACTCCTTTTTTTATGTTTTAAACTTTGTATTTCTTTTTGATTTGGAAGAAGTAACTTCTGCTAATTTCAAATGGTTTTTCAATTCCTTTTAGGAATAATCTTCCTGTATCATTGGTCCATTTTTCAATTTTAGTTACATTCAATAAATTCACGATTGTACTTCTGTGAATCTGAATAAAAACGTCTTCAGGTAAACGAGCATCCCAACTTTTAATAGAGTTATAAGTGATACTTAATTTCCCATCATTTAAATATACTTTGGTATAATTTCCAAAAGCTTCAATATAGTTGATATCTCTGATTTTGATAAAGTTCATTTTATTATCAAAATTCAAAAGAATAATTTGGTCCGGAGTAAAACGGTCATCATCAGCTTCACTGAATCCACTCATAGCTTCACCTTCGGCACCGACAGGAACTTCAATATCAGCGGTAATTCTATCGATTGCTTTTCTAAGTCTTTCTCCGCTAATCGGTTTCATGATATAATCAACCGCGTTTAATTCGAAAGCTTTGATAGCAAAATCTGGATGAGAAGTAATAAAAATGATTTTTGGATTACATGAAATTTCATTCAATAAATCAATTGAAGTAATTCCATTCAAATCAATATCAAGAAATACAAGGTCAGGAGTTGTTTTATTAATAACATCTCTCGCTGACTCATAATCTGATGCTTCTCCAACTATCTCAATGTTTGGAAAGTTATCGAGTACTTTCTTAAGTGTAGCACGCATCATGTCCACATCATCGACAACTACCGACCTAATCTTATCTTTGTTCATATAGCAATTGCTCCAATATTAGGGATTTATCTTCAAAATCCATATTTTCATTTTCAATTATCCGAAATAAATTTATATAAAAATTAAATTTTCTGTTTAAATGGAAGTTTTTAATATACAGATAATTGAACTTTATAATTTACTACCGATTATTTCTAGTTTAATTTTAATAATTGCAAATGCTTAAAATTTTTTATGCAATTGTTATTATTAATATCCCCCCCCCCGGCAAGATCCTTCAAAAGGTGATTAATTTAATCTTAATTTTATTAAACCAGATTTTCTTTTCACCCTAAAAAGTGCTTATGAATTCGGCTCAGCTACTTCTTCTTGTTTCTCAGAACCATTCTTCTCAGGCCTCATTTATTCGCCATTTAATTGATTTTTTATGGTGCTTATGAATTCGGCTTAGCTTCATTCTCATCCTTTACATCTTTTTTCTCAGGCCTCATTTATTCGCTTTTGATTTTTTTCAAAGGTGCTT
>JBMLOK010000424.1:9688-53639 GCA_049243005.1 Bacteroidia bacterium
GGCCTCATTTATTCGCTTTTGATTTTTTTCAAAGGTGCTTATGAATTCGGCTCAGCTACTTCTTCTTGTTTCTCAGAACCATTCTTCTCAGGCCTCATTTGAGGGAAGAAAAGCACATCCTGAATGGAAACTTCATTGGTCATCAGCATACAAAGTCTGTCAATTCCAATTCCGATTCCGGCTGTTGGTGGCATTCCGTATTCCAAAGCTCTTAAAAAGTCATGATCAATAAACATAGCTTCATCATCGCCTCTTTCCATCAGTTTTACCTGGTCTTCAAATCTTTCTCTTTGGTCGATTGGATCGTTTAATTCAGAATAGGCATTGGCAATTTCTTTACCATTAACCATCAACTCAAATCTTTCTACTAAACCTTCTTTCGAACGGTGTTTTTTGGTTAAAGGACTCATTTCAACCGGATAATCGATGATAAATGTTGGTTGAATAAATGTTCCTTCACATTTTTCGCTGAACAATTCATCAATTAGTTTTCCTTTACCCATTGAAGCCTCCACTTGTATATGAAGTTTTTTACAAACCTCACGTAGTTCATCCTCATTCATTTCACTCACATCAATTCCTGTATTTTCTTTGATGGCATCGAAAATACTGATTCTTTTGAATGGAGCTTTGAAATTCAAGGTTTTATCTCCACATGGAACTTCTGTTGTGCCATGTAAAGCAATGGCGGTGGTCTCCAACATTTTTTCAGTGAAGTCCATCATCCAATAGTAATCTTTGTAAGCTACGTAAAATTCTAAAATGGTGAATTCAGGATTATGAGTTCTATCCATTCCTTCATTTCTGAAGTTTCTGCTGAATTCATAAACCCAATCAAAACCGCCAACAATTAATCTTTTTAAGTATAACTCATTTGCAATCCTTAAATAGAAAGGCACATCTAAGGCATTGTGGTGAGTGATAAATGGCTTAGCTGCCGCGCCTCCTGGTATATTTTGTAAAACTGGAGTATCGACCTCTAGAGCTCCATGGTTATTTAAGAAATCTCTGATGGTTTTAATCATCAAAGTTCTTTTCATGAATGTATCTTTAACCTGTGGATTTACAATTAAATCGGCATAACGTTGTCTGTATCTGAATTCAGGGTCAGTTACTGCATCAAATGTTTCTCCTTCTTTTTCTTTTACAATTGGAAGTGGACGAAGTGCTTTGCTAAGAATTTGTAATTCCTTTGCATGAATTGAAGTTTCTCCGGTTTTTGTTGTAAAAACATACCCTTTAACTCCAATAATATCGCCAATATCTAAAAGTTTTTTGAAAACTACATCGTAAAGTGATTTGTCTTCTCCCGTGCAAATATCATCTCTTCTAACATAAAGCTGAGACCTTCCTGCATCATCCTGAATTACAACGAAAGCAGCTTTACCCATGTCTCTAACACTCATGATACGGCCGGCAACACAAACTTCCTTCCACTTGTCATCTTCCTTATTTTCAGGGAATTCTGCCTTTATTTGAGCAGATAAAAAGTTAACTGGATATTGTTCGGCAGGGTAGGGATTGATTCCCATTGCCAATAAGTCTGTAAGTTTCTGACGGCGTAATCTTTCCGGTTCGCTTAAGTGAATGTTTGCTTCCATAATTTAAAAGTTCGCGAAAATACGACCTTAAGTTTGATACAAAAAATCTAATTCATTAAAGGTTTCCTAAGAAATCCTCTAACTGATTTGTAATTGATAGATTTACAATGATCATTTGGGTCGATTGAAGAGCTTAACATCAATACTGGAGTTTTGTTTCCTGAATTTTCTAGTTCATTCAGGAATTCCCAGCCATTCATACCGGGCATATTTATATCAAGTAGAATTAAATCAATTCTACTCGATTTTAAATGCTCCAATGCTTCATGTGCATTGGTAAAGTCCATAATTTCTAAAGTTGGATTTATTTTTTGTAAAAGCCTTTTGGTAACCAAATTATTAATTGGGTCATCATCTACAAGAATAACCTTTCCGTTTTTATCACTTATAATCATAATTTGGTCTCTTTCTTTTAGAAATAAATTATGGTTTTACATAAATCTTGGTTGCATCTCTGTATCCAGATTTGCTTTGGTACCAATCGGTATAACTTGAACCACCACTTTGAGCCCAAGAAGCAAATCTTAAATGAGCTAAAACAATCTGTGTTTTTTCCCATGGATAAGCAAATCTTTCAGGAATTGCTATGGCAAATGGAAGGTTATTTCTGGTTTTATAATAGATACCTTTTGAAGGTGTTGTAGCATCTGAATTTGTTCCTAATATAGCACTATTAACCAATGAAGTTGGAGTTTGACCGGTTAAATGAACCTCATATCCTCTTCCTTTTCCAGGTTCATCCACATAAATAAATGGATTGAAATTACCCAAGGTGATATTTTTTGAATTAGTTAAAGTTATTGTACTGTTGATGGTATCAGTTTCAGTGTATTTTACTCCAACATTGGTATTATAACCCGAAATAATTGCCTTTGAATTACTGAAAACTTTTAGAATGGCTTTTGTTGAACCTTCTTCTATTCCTAGGCCGTTTCCGGTTACAGATGCTACTTCAGAAACATTAAATGGCATTTCAACACTAAATCCATTTCTGAACACACCACCTGCAGCTCTAAGTTTATATTTTGCTTTAATATCTTTTGTTCTGTTAGCTGCATCAGTTACAGCTTGGTATTGGAAATCAACCACTACATCATTCAAATCATAATCGCCTTTGCTTGGCCATAAGTCTTCGAATGCAACTGTAGCAAATGTGTTTTGATTTGGGTAATATACATTATAAGCTCTAGCTGGATCACTTGGATATTCATCAAATTCATCATCAACGGAATCTCCATCTGTATCTTTTGCTTGGGTTGTAGGAACACAATTTTCTTTTTCTACGGCTTTAACAGGGTTTGCAGTTGCATATACAATTGCATCATTAAAATCTTCATCTGAGCCGCCATTACTTCTTACCAAATCTTCAAATCCAATTAAAAATCTTTCAGTTGGATTATCATATAATAAAACAACATGTTCTGCTTTTGCAGGATTCGATTCAGGATTAAGTTCTTTAATTGTAGTATATAAATTCAATCCCATTCCAACTGTTCTGTTTGAACCGTTCCAACCATTGGCTGCAATTGCAAATCCAATGCAAGTATCAGCTCCAAATCTTCCAATGTATACTTTATCACCAGAAACCATAGAACCACCACTACCACTAAATGAAGCATTTGGGAAAATGTGGTAGAATGAATCAATTTGGGAGATATTGGTTGGTTTGTTGTTTTTATTGTAAACAAAAAACATCAATGAATTTTGATAACCAGCACCTTCAGCCACAAAAGTCACCCAAACATCACACATTTCTTTTAAAATCAAATTTCGCTCTTTATTACTTGCTAAGTATTCAGGATTGAATTGAGGAACAGGTCTTCTTTCAGGTAAAGAAACATTCACATCATTTAAGAATGATTGTGAAATATTATCTCTGCTTGGCATTAAATAATTTGGTCTTCCATTGTTATCCCATGTACCTAATTTTCTAGAAAATTTGCTTGCATTTTTACCTAAAGGAGCTATAGGATAATTCTTTCTTGTATCAGCAGTTACCAATCTTTGCGGAGCTGAACCACCAATATTTGCGTTTAATTTACCACCTTGAATAGTTCCTATCAGGTTATTAGGTAATCCTAAAAAATCTGTATTAATTATAACCTCTGTTACACTTGTTGGAAGTTCTTTTGATACTTCAACATATCCATTGGCATCACTAATTCCGGTTAAATAAATAATACCACCATCTTCCGGTGATTTATCCATAAAATCTACTCTAATACCCTTTAATGGTTGATCATTATTGGTTAATAGTTGAACTTTAAAATCAACATTTCGGGTAGTTTTGTAATCAAAACCATCAGGCACAATCATATCGTTAATGTCGGTAACAAACTCTTGTGGAGTTTTATTGCCATTGTCAACCTGGTTTTCTAAAGTTTTTCTACAAGAAACCAAACTTGCTGCGATTGAAAGGATTAGGATATACTTTTTCATAATTTTTATTGTATGAAACATATTTAATGCCAATTTTTAAATACTTGCAATTCAATATGTTGGACTTTCTAATTCTTCTTAATTTGGGAAAATTTAAGGATTGTTTTTCCCATTTTGAATTTAGGTTCAAGTTAAACTAAATTGTTTATTTATTTACTATTTCTGCTTAATTATTCATTAATTTCAAAGTAGCCAATCCGTTTTTGGCTTCCTGATGAATACTCTGTTTGTATTCGTAATTTTTGAAATTTAATACTTTGTTATAGTATGTTTTTGATTGAATTAAATCTCCATTTCTCTCACTAATATAAGCAATCTGTAAACAAGCATTTGGGAGAAAATAGGTTGGAGGAGGGCTTTGGAAATCTAAGCAGAGTTTATAATGATACCTGGCTTTGGCATCCATTTCTAATTCATGATAATTACGTGCCTGCCTGTATTCAAATTCTATTTTTTGATAGGTTGATTTTAATTCAGAAACAGAAATAGTTTGGCAAACTTGTAATGATTTTTTAAACAATCCGGCATCGGAATATAATCTGGCTTTTAAAAGGTTTTTATTTGGATAAATTCCATTTTCTATGTCTTTACTTACAATACTTTCTTCAATCGATTGCTGATTCAGTTTTAATGATAAAGCCCTGTATACCTTATATTTTTCAAGGTTCCCTGTTAAAAGAGAATACCAGGATAGTTTGCGATAAGCATCCTTTTTTAAAAAGTTAGAGCTCGAAAATGTAACATGTTTTTTCAACCATACATCGCCATCCATTTCCATTAAATTGAGTTTTGCAGAACCCATTAAGTAATCAAATGTACTTATCTGTTCGAATTCCAAACTTTGTGGTTTTTTACTAATTACTTTAATACATTCTTCAGATTGAAAACATTTTTCTGCGGTAAATGCTCTTAAATAAGCTTCAGTTATACTTTCCTGGTAATTTAATGTATGGTTTTTTACAAAATCCCAGGTTGCTTTTTTGCTTTTCCCAAAATTTAACATCAAGTAGGAGTATGCGAAAATTGCTTCTGAATGTTCTACTTTTAAATCGGTTTTAGGTTTACTTTTTTGAATAAAATCAACCAAAATATTCATTCCTTCCTTAAAATTTCCATCTAAACCAATCGACCTTAATGCCCATTTGTATTGATCGGGAAAGGTGCCAATTGCAGCGTAAAGTAGTCCGTAATTTTTCTGGTTTGTTAAATTACCGGGTTCCTTATCTCTTACTAATTTACTATACTTAAATGCTGCTCTGAAATTGAGTGCTGCACCTATGTATTCATTAAAAACAATTTTCGCAAAACCTGATTGAAGTTCAAATTGAGAAAGAGATATCTGCTTTTGATTGCTAGTAGTTTCCCAATTATCAAACTCATTAATTCTATCATCCAATTTGGATTTATATTTTGCATAATCACTTTTATTCTGACTTATCAATAACCTATAACATTCAATATAATTTAGGTAATACAAACTTGCCAGGTTATCCGGGTTTTGTTTGATTTCTTCCTTAATTAAGGTTTCAGCGGGAATAAGTCTTAAAGTAGATATATGTTCCTGAGCTATTAATAATCGTTTTGTAAGTTCATAATATTTTGCGGCACCAACATTTATACTGCTGAACAATAGTGAAATAAGAAGAAATTTTTTCATAGAGGTGCGCAAAAAAAAAAGCCGCAAAATGCGGCTTAAATATAAATTTTATTTGTTTAGATTTTAATATCATCAACAATTTCATCAGAAAGACCAGAATCGATTAAAACTCTACCACAGTTTTCGCAAACGATGATTTTCTTTCTTTGTTTGATATCACTCTGACGTTGAGGAGGAATTCCTGCAAAACATCCACTGCAACTATCTCTTTGGATGTTTGCAACTCCGATGCCATTTTTTACCCCTCTTCTAATTCTTTCGTAAGATGAAACCAAACGCTCATCAGCAACAGTAACAGCAGTAGCACGAACTTTTAATAATTCTTGCTCTTCTTTTTCTGTTTCGTTGATGATATTATCTAATTCACCTTTTTTGTTTTTCAAATCTGTTTTTCTTCCTTCTAAATCACTTTGAAGATTGTCTAAAGAAGATTTTTTCTGCTCAATGTCGAACTGAATATTTTTGATTCTTTTTTCAGCAGCCATTTGCTCAAGTCCTTGAATTTCAATCTCTTTTGTTAGAGCTTCGTATTCACGATTGTTTTTAACATTCTCTAATTGCTTTTCGTACTTTTTTACAAGTGCTTTAGCATCAACAATTTTGTTTTTGTTAACAGAGATGCTTTCATCCATTTTTTTGATTTCGGCCTGAACATTTCCTAGTCTGGTTTCGTAACCTGCAATTTCGTCTTCAAGGTCGGATACTTCCATTGGAAGTTCTCCGCGTACTGAACGAAGGTTATCTATTTTAGAATCAATTAATTGGAGCTTGTACAAAGCTTTCAATTTTTGTTCAATGCTGATTTCTGTTGCGCCTGCCATGTTTTAAATATAATAGTTTACAGGGTTAGTGTGTGTAAATGATAAAAGGACCGCAAAATTAGGAAATTTTTTGACAATCAAGTCGCTTAGTAAATCTTTCGTGTATTTTTCGCTTTCAAAATGACCAATATCTGCGATTAAAATGCGATTTTCTGCATCAAAAAACTCGTGATATTTAAAATCTGCACTTACAAATGCCTGAGCACCAGATGATATAGCTTTTTTTGTCAAAAAACTTCCGGCTCCACCACAAACTGCAATTTTATTAATTTTTTGATTACTTAATTTTGTGAACCTGATTAGTTTAAGCTCCATTTTAACTTTTAAGAATTCTAAAAACTCATTTTCGTCCATTTCTTTAGGTAAATTTCCAATAATTCCTGAACCCGTTTCCTGATTTTCATTCAATAAAGGAATTATTTGATAAGCAACCTCCTCATATGGATGAGCATTTTTTAAGGATTTTAGTACTGCCGATTTTAAATAAACCGGAAATATCAACTCAATTCTGGTTTCAGGTTCAAAATGTGTCGTACCTTTTTCTCCTACAAACGGATTTGTATTTTCATTTCCTCTAAAACTGCCAATTCCTTCGCTGCTAAAACTGCATTCTTCGTAATTTCCTACTTTTCCGGCACCTGCATCAAACATGGCTTTTTTTACATTATTTGCATGTGAATGAGGAGCATAAGTTATAAGTTTTACCAGATTGCCCGACTTTTTTTCTAAGATTTCAGTATTTGTAAGTCCTAATTTTTCTGCAATTTTTGAACTAACTCCACCAAGTATATTATCTAAATTGGTATGAATTGCATAAATAGCAATATCGTGTTTGATAGCTTTTATGACGGTTCTTTCAATATAGTTTTTACCTGTTAATTTTTTAATTCCTGAGAAAATAATTGGATGATGACAAATGATAAGGTTACAATTCCTTTCAATGGCTTCTTCTACAACTTCTTCTGTACAATCTAAGCTGACAAGAATTGAACTGATTTGTTTAAGTTGATCTCCTATCAATAAACCGGAATTGTCGTATGATTCCTGTAAATATGGATTAGCTACAGAATCTAAATAATTACAAATATCTTGAACAGTTGCCATAATTATTTCTTTTCAGCATACAAAAATTCTGCAAAGCCCATCAAGTCCCAAAAAACTCCACCCGGAATAAATTTATACTTGATAAACTCTGTCACAATTGTTATTGGTAATAAAACAATGTATGGCCAATATCTTCTTGTACCTTTTTTTAGGATGGTAAAATGATTGTTTTCCAAAACCTTACTAATTTCAGGAACACTGTAAATTCTTACATGAGTGGGGTCGTCGTAAAAATTTAAGGTTCTTTTCATACTTGGTAATTTGGTGCTCTTTTCACCAGGATACTCAATATAAATTTTGCCGCCTTTTTTTAGCTTTTTAACAAGTCCTTCAATCACCAAATCACCATTAAATAAATGTTCTATAATATGACTCATGATGATTACATCAAAAAATGAATCAGGAATTTCATCAAATTGAAGTTTTGTTAAATCCATTTGATAAAACCCTTTCATGGCTTTAAAATCATTCTCATCATTTTCATATTCCTTGGTAATATCAATTCCATAGTAATTACATTTCGGAAATATGCTTTGAGTTTTTGTAGCGCTATGACTTCCTGCTCCAACATCTAATAAGTTGAATTCCTGACTTTTGAAACTGCCAGGAAGGAATCTGAATTTATGAGGTATAATGAGTGCCATTTATTTTGAAGCCAGTTGTTTGTTGAATTTTATTTTTCGATAAAGCTGAAATATCGTTGAATTACTAAAGTTGCGAATAATTTTTACTTTTATCCAAAGTAGGGGATAAAA
The DNA here is from genome assembly GCA_049243005.1 of Bacteroidia bacterium. Taxonomy (GTDB): domain Bacteria; phylum Bacteroidota; class Bacteroidia; order UKL13-3; family UKL13-3; genus CAISCU01. The sequence goes on from JBMLOK010000424.1 coordinate 18,066, forward strand.
TAAATGGTTTTTGAAAGAAACTAAAAATGGAAAATGTTTTTTCCCAAAATCTAGGTATTCTCTATAACCAGCCATTCTTTTATGATAGGTTGTTCCCTGAATATCATAAAATGCAATAACCATATCAATGAATGTACAGGCATTAGACTTTGCTTTAAATAAGCGCGCAAACCATTCTGTATCTGCAGCTAATTTGTATTTTGTATTAAAAAGCCCAATTTCATCAAACAAAGCTTTTTTACTAAATGTAGCCTGGTGACAAATTGGATATTTTGTGTAAAAATCCTTTAGTTCTATAGGTTCTCCGGTTATATAATCTACGCCGGTTGGTTCATTTTTTGTTTGAACTTTTCCATATATAAAATCTGATTTTGCTAAATCCAGATTACTAAATAATGAGCTTAAAACCTGATTATTATAAAAAGAATCACCTGCATTTAAAAAGTAAAGCCATTCCCCATTTGCTGCTAAAATCCCTTTATTCATTGCATCGTAAATGCCTTTGTCTTTTTCTGAAATGATATATCCAATTTTGGAATCGAATTTCCTGGCGATTTCCAAAGTTTTATCTGAGGAACCTCCATCGATGATAATAAACTCAAAATCTTGAAAATCTTGTGACATTGCCGATTGAAGGCTTTGTTCAAGTACTTTTTCTGCGTTATAACAAACTGTAATTAGACTTAATTTAGGGGAATTACTCATTAAAATTTAGGGCAATTACATTTTTTGTCTCTAAAAATTCCTTTTTTACTGCACGATGCTGTTCCTAACAAAATGCTACCTAAACAAAGCAATAAAATTATTCTTGAAATTCTTTTCATGATTAACAAAGGTAAATAAAACAAAATAAAAACGGCTTTTGATTCAAATAAGTGCCCAAAACTTGCATTAGTAAGTCATTTTAAACTCAAAATATACTGTGTATGAGTTAATTGTTCATTTAATATGGTTAAATCTGATACTTTGCTTAAAATTGCCACTTTGTCTAAATTATGGAATTAATCGATTTTATTTTACATTTTGATAAACATCTTCAGGATTTTATCAATGCTTATGGAGTTTTAGTTTATGGATTATTGTTTCTGATTGTATTTATGGAAACAGGTTTAGTTGTAACTCCATTTTTACCAGGTGATTCTTTACTTTTTGCCGCAGGTGCATTGGCTGCTAATCCTGTAAATGGATTAAATATCTTTTTGATAATTATTCTATTGATTTTAGCTGCTTTATGTGGTGATAACTCAAATTATTTTATTGGAAAGTTTTTAGCTAAAAAAGGTGAAGGAGCTAAGCTTTTCGGGATTTTTACCATTAGAAAAGACTATTTAGACAAAACACATCAGTTTTATGAAAAACATGGTGCCCGTACTATTATAATTGCGCGTTTTGTGCCTATTGTTAGAACATTTGCTCCATTTGTTGCAGGTGTAGGAAACATGGATTACAAAAAATACATCAGTTTTTGTATTGGTGGTGCTATTTTATGGGTTACTTCAATTTCATTAGCAGGATATTTCTTTGGAAGTTTACCATGGATTCAGGCAAATTTTGAAAAGGTTGTTTTTGGCATCATTTTGGTATCTTTGGTTCCTGTTGCCATTGAATTTGTTAAACATAAAAGAGCAAGTAATTAGGATTTTAATTTTTCAATTAATCCTTTTTAGTTTTCCTGTTTGGGTTTTTGCAGAAAAATCAGCAGGAAACTGTTCTATATATTTTGATGTGGAAGGCGAACAAGTCGCTGAATTGTACCCAAATTCTTATTTCATAGCACATAATTTTAATGCACGTAAATCTAGAATCTTATTGGATTGTTGGGTGAAAAAAAATCAACAATACGATGGAATCAGATTGGAAAGAGGTGCATTACTATTTAATTCATCTTTAAAAAAGACAGGTAAAGTTATTCGACCATTTAATCCAATGCGTGAATTGGAGTCGAATGATAGCATGGCACATATTCAAATTGTAGCTTTTATTGATAATGCTTCTATTGATCCGATTTCGGTGCCAGAATTGGAATTAGAGAAATTATTGGGTAGTGCGGGTCAAAATGAGAGGTTTTCCTATTTTGAAGAATACATCAAAAAATTTGGCTATTTTGAGCAAGAAAAGTACGAAAATTATGAAAGCTGGCTGATTCCAGAATTTGATTTTGTTACGCAAACTTATACCAACAGAATTCTGATGATTTTTTACAATAGAGAGCTAATTTCTATTTTTCATCACCGACCGGTTAAGGCAAAAGTTTATGATTCTATCGAAACTGGCGGCCGTTTTGGAATGATTTATAATTCTAAATTTTCTGAAAATTCAAAGGCTAAATTGATGGAAATTTATAAGAGAAAAATGATCATTTCTCATTAAAATCACAGGCCTAGTTTTGAATGATTTTGGATGAAAATCCTTTGTTTTTCCCAAAATTGGACAGTTTGACGAATTATTTTAACTTATTGTATTTTTTACACTTTCTATAATTGCTTGATGGTCAATGTGTTTTTTGTAAATTGTACAACTAACATGCTGAGTTTAAAATAAATTATGAAATCTTTCAATTCTTTGTTCATTTTTGTTTTATAACATGCCGCATTTATGGCGACTCATAAAAATAGTTTTAAAATATTTATAGTAGAAGATGATACCTGGTATAGGAATTTCTTATCGTATTCGGTAGGATTAAATCCTGACTATGTAGTTGAGTCATTTGCTGATGGTAAAGATTTTTTGGCCAACATTCATAAAAAGCCGGATTTAGTAACTGTTGATTACAGTTTACCAGGAATGAATGGTGCTGAATTAATCAAAAAAATCAAAGAGATTGATGACCAAATCCAAATTGTTGTAATTTCGGGTCAGGAAGACGTTGGTACAGCCGTAGAATTATTGAAGCTAGGTGTATTCGACTACATCATTAAAAATGAAGATACAAAACCTCGTTTACTCAATTCAATTTTTAATGCCCTTACCAATACCGAGCTAAGAACTGAAATTGATGAACTAAAAGAAGACCTTGGTAAAAAGTATGATTTCAGCAAAACAATTATTGGTAATAGTGATATCATAAAAAAGACCTTTTCATTAATCGAAAAGGCTGCCAGTAGCAAAATTACAGTATCAATAACAGGAGAAACAGGAACAGGAAAAGAATTGGTAGCTAAGGCTATTCATTACCATAGCGAAAGGAAAAAAGCTGCTTTTGTTCCTGTGAATGTGGCTGCAATTCCAAAGGATTTAATAGAAAGTGAATTGTTTGGACACGAAAAAGGTTCATTTACTGGTGCTGATGCCAGACGAATTGGGAAGTTTGAACAAGCAAATAAAGGAACTATATTTTTGGACGAAATTGGTGAGCTTGATTTAAGTTTACAGTCTAAATTATTACGTGTACTTCAAGAAAGAGAAGTTACAAGAGTGGGAGGAAATCAAACCCTTTCAATTGATGTAAGAGTGATAGTTGCCACTCATAAAAATCTTGCACAAGAAGTTCAGGAAGGAAGATTCAGAGAGGATTTGTACTATCGATTATTAGGTTTGCCTTTAGCTTTGCCTGCTTTAAGAGATAGAGGTCATGATATCATACACATATCAAAATCTTTTATTGATGAGTATTGCAGAGAAAATAAGGTAAAGAAGTTGATTTTAAGTTCTGAAGCACAAAAGAAACTTTTGGATTATACTTATCCCGGAAACATTAGAGAGCTAAAAGCAATTATTGAATTGGCTTGTGTAATGTGTGATGATGGAGTAATTGAAGGGAAAGACATTACTTACAATTCAGAAAAATCAGTTTCGAATTTTTTAAGTAAGGAAATGACCCTTGATGATTATAATAATTTAATCATTAAGAATTATCTTGAAAAATATGATGATAATGTTATAACAGTTGCCAAAAAACTGAATGTGGGTAAATCAACCATATACAGAATTATGAAAACTGAAGAATTCCAAAACATTTATAAAAGCAAATAATAAAATCTATATGAAAAAGACATTACTAGCCCTTGATGATGAAATCAGTATCCTTAAAATTCTGGATTTCTATTTTGGAAAAACCTACAATGTTGTAGCAAAACAAAATGGAAAAGAAGCTTTAGAGTGGATGCAACAAGGCGTAATTCCTGATGTAATTGTGGCTGATATTAATATGCCTGAATTAAATGGAATTGAGTTTATTAAGCAAATTCGTTCTAGTGGATTTTTTAAAGATATTCCTTTAATTATGTTATCAGGTAATGAAGGAAGTGCTGAGAAAATTAAGTGTCTAAAATCCGGTGCTGATGATTATTTAATTAAGCCATTCAATCCGGAAGAACTTGAAGCTCGAATTGATAATATTTTTCGTAGACTAAAAAAGGTTTAATCTATGGAGGCTTCCAATAACAAACCAAGAATTGCATTTATCTCAACTGATGCAGATTCAATTGTAGAGTTCTCTCATTTGTTTAAAGAGGAATTTGAAATTTATCATTTCGATAATATTTTTCAATTTATTCAATGGACAAACAAGAATGAACCTGTAAAATTAATTGTTCCTCATTCTGATTTGTTAGGTGTAAATGGTATTACACTTAGAAAGAATTGTAAGAATGTTCCAAATACAGCCAATGTTCCTTTTGTTTTAATTGTTGATAGAATCAATGATTCAAGCAGAAATATTGCTTTACATGAGCAATTTGCCGATATTTTTGAACGTCCGGTTAATAAGGAAGAGTTTCTTACTAGAACAAAATATTTAATTGAAAATCCTCCAAGGTACCATAAGTCAATTTTGGATGCCAGAACGGAATTCCCTAAATACCATATGCCTTTTTCAAAAAGGTTGTTTGATATTATTGTAGCCTCAATTGCTCTGATAATGTTATCACCGATTTTATTACTGATTATTATAATCATCAGTTTGGAATCTAAAGGACCTGTATTTTATGCAGCCAAACGTGTGGGAACCGGTTATGTTCTATTTGATTTCTACAAATTCAGATCGATGCGCCAGGGTGCAGATGCCATGTTGAAAAACCTGAAACATTTGAACCAATATGCAAACGCACCAGAGGAAAAATCAATTGAAGAATATAAAACCTTTTTGTGTGATGAGTGCAAAACTGCAAATACACCATGCAGAAACAAATTATACATGGATGGTGATATGATTTGTGAAAAAGTATTCGCTGATGTAAAAAGAATTAAAGAAGGTTCTAAATTTATTAAAATCGAAAACGATCCACGTATTACCAAATTTGGTAAAATCCTTAGAAATACCAGTATGGATGAATTACCTCAATTAATAAATGTATTAAAAGGTGATATGAGTATTGTAGGTAACAGACCTCTTCCATTATACGAAGCTGAAAAATTAACTACAGATCATTTCTCTTTAAGATTTCTTGCTCCTGCAGGTATTACAGGTTTATGGCAAGTAACCAAAAGAGGTAAAGGTGGCCCAATGAGTGAAGAAGAAAGAATGGAACTTGATAATGAATACGCTAAAAATTATTCATTATGGAATGATATCAAATTAATTTTGAGAACAATTCCGGCCTTGTTCCAAAAGGAAAATGTTTAAAAAAAAAACATTCATCAAATTATTCAATAACAAAAAAGGAGTTTCAAACGAAACTCCTTTTTTGTTATACATTGATTTAAATTAAACCTTTTCCCACTTACCAGAATCTTTGTTATATTGTTTAATAACTCTTGCAGGATTACCTACTGCAATTGAAAATGGCGGAATATCTTTTGTTACTACTGCACCTGCTGCTACTACGCAATGTTTTCCAATAGTAACTCCTGCTGTTACAACGGCATTCGCCCCAATCCAACTATCATCTTCAATAAATATGGGTGCAGTACTCACCGGCTGTTTATGAATAGGTAAATTGATGTCTTCATAACCATGATTTAATCCACTCATAACAATATTCTGAGCAAGAATAACATTGTTTCCAACAGTAACTGGTCCAATTACAACATTCCCAATTCCAATTCTGCTATTATTACCAATTATTACAGGACCAACACCATTATTTATAGTTGAAAAATCTTCAATAGTACTTCCTTCTCCTAAACTAAAAGGGTTAAATGGGAGTACATCAATTCTGGTTCTTCTTCTAATCACCGAGTTTTTACCTCTTTGGTGATAGAATGGATTTACAAAATATTTCACCCAAAGTCGTGGACGTGCCTGGCCTCTAGGTATCAGTAAATAATGAACAAATTTTTTAAGTGATTTATTCGATTTGATTGTTTCTGCTATTCCCATTACTAATTATAAAGAAGGTTTAACTTTTTCAATGGAATCATAAATAGCTTTTACACTGTTTTCCCAGGTATGAGTAGCAGCAAATGCCATTCTTGATTCAATTTTTTGAGGATTATTTTCTGCTAATGCTTTTTTAATTAGCGGAGCATAATCATCAGATGTTTGTGCAAGATAACAATGCTCAGCAAATATTTCCATTGCTTTAGTTGCTGTAGCAACAGTTGGTTTTCCCATAGCCAAATATTCATCAATTTTTCTTGGATAATTCCCAATAGTAACCTCATTTAGGATTTGAGGATTGATTGCAACATCAAATCCATTTAAATAATCTGCAAGAACATTTCCAGGTTTAGCTCCTAAAAAATGAACATTTGGAAGTTGATGTAAATCGGAGTTTTTAAAACCTTCATCTTCCGGTCCAATTAAAACAATGCTCCAACTAGGTTCTTTTTTAGCAATTTTTCGAATAATCTCTAAATCAAGCCTTAAAGTATATAAAGCACCTATATATCCAATGATAGGTTGTTTAAGATTCCTCATATCTTCAGGGATTTCTCTACTTACCTGAGGATTGAATGCGCTAATATCACAGCCTTGCCCAACATAAAAAGAGTTATTGTTGTGTTTTTGTGCCAGTGAAGCCAAATAAGTGGAGTTTGCACAAACCAAATCAACCTTCGACATAAACTCAGCCTCTAATAAATGACCATGTTTTTGCCAGTAAGGAACACTCATCATATTATCACGTGTATAATAAATAGATAATGCAGGTTTTAACATTTCCTTTAAATGATAACTGCGAAACATATCACTATCGGTAAAAATGATATAATCCTTAAAGTTTAATTCATCAATTGCTTTTTTAATTTCTCTTGAAAAACGCTTGTTATTTATTCGGTTAAATAGGCGAAATAAAAATGTAAAAGGAAGCCAGTTTATTGATTCTAATAGTGAAGTAGGTGAGAGGGTCCAAAGGTTCTCTTTTACAAGCTCTAAATTAGGTTTTAATCCTTCTTTCATTTCTTGCCGAATTTTTACATGGGGCTTGTCTTTTTCCCTTTTTGCACTTGACCTATCGAATGCATAATTAACATAAAGTACTCTGTTTTGCTTCGATAGTTCCTCTGCAATGTTAATGCAATTGCTACCAATTGGTAGGTAAAAAGGTTGTAGGCTTGTAATGATAATGTCGCGATTTCTCATGGGTTCCGAGTCTTTTTCAAGTTGATTCAAATAACAGATTTTTTTTTGAATTTTAGCAGTTTTAAAAAATTAGACACCATTATTCTAAGGGTTAATAACTGCTTTCATACAATATATGCTTCTGAACTTACTTTGTTGTAGCACAAAATAAATAATGTGCATGAACTATAAGCATGAAAAAACTAAGTCTATATTTACTCATTTTGTTCAGTCTTTTTGCAATGTCATTTCAGGCAAATGCACAAGTTGACGAGTCTGTCTTTTTAGACCCAAAAGTTGATATTGAGGTTTTACTCCCAAGGTTTGATTCTCTATATCAAATTGCTTTAGCTAAAAATGAAAACTTTAAAGCTGAAGCCGCTGTCATGCGTTCGAACATGTGGACAGAAAGTTATACCCGTTGGTTATGGGCAAATAACGTAAGTGTATTCTATAACTATTCTTTCGGTAGTTTACCATTCTTTGGTTATGCAGATCCGGTTCAGCCTACTCAGTTAGTATTAGTAACAAGAGGTTATAGAGCAGGTGTAAATATTCAAATTTCAGTTTTTGATGTATTGGGTCATAAGGGTAGAGTGAATGAAGTAAAGGAAAAAATCATTGCTTCAAAACACCATAAAGAGGCTGTTGCACAGGAATTAAGAAGAAGTTTAGGTCAGTTTTATGCTGATATGGTTGGCTACAATAGATTATATAAAGCCAGAAACGAGGATTTATTAACTCAAACTGTAGCATGTGCTGTTGCAGAAAAAGAGTGGAGAGAAGGAACAATTCATATTTCTGAATATTCCAGACAAAAAAATGTGTTGGCTGATGCTGAGTCAGCTTATCATGAGGCTTTCAGGTTTTATTACAGTTCACTGTTACAATTTGAGGCTTTATTGGGTGTTCCATTAAAGAGTTTAGTTAAAAAGAAAAAAGGATAATAATGACATTTATACAGTTTTTAAGGATATTCAGCCGAAACCTAAAGTGGTTAATTTTCTTTCCATTATTGGTTGCTGTTTTGGTATATTTTCTTACCTCGAAAATGCCAAAAGAATACCAATCAGGTACAAGTGTGTATACCGGTTTTGCATCTGGTTATGGTATTACCAGTGGTGAGGAAGTTCAACGAGTGGATTATTTCGCTGTAAATAATGCATTTGATAACTTATTGGCTACTGTAAAAGCTCGTCAGACTCTGGAAGACGTTGCTATAAACTTGCTAGCTCAGCATTTATTGTTAGAAATGCCCGATCCTTTGTATTTAAGTGCTGAAAGTTTTGAACGATTAAAAAACGAAATTGATGAACCTACAAGAGCTAAGTTAATTGTACCTGGTAATTTCTCTGCTACTGTTGATCGTATTACCAAAGAAAAAAATAGCTCTACCGATAATGTTGTTGTAAAATTATTATCAGACCCTAAAGGACATTATAGTTTACAAACCTTATTCAATAATTTAACTGCTGAACGTAAATCAACTTCCGATTTCTTGGATATCTCATTCAAATCAAGTGACCCGGGTGTATGTTTAAATACAGTGAAATTTGTTTCTTTGGTTTTTATCGAAAAGTATAAATTCTTAAAAACTTCTGAGACAGTAAATGTTGTTAAATGGTTTGAAGCCAGATTAAAAGATGCTGCTGCTGAATTGAATAATTCGGAAAACAAATTGAAAGATTTTGGTATCCGTAATAAAATCATCAACTACTACGAACAAGCAAAAGCGGTTGCTATCGAAAATGAAACCAACGAAACTGAATACTACAAAGAGTTGATGACATTTGAATCGCATAAAAAAGCGATTGCTCGTTTAGAGGATCAATTAGAGTCAAGAGAAATTTTATTGAAAAACAACTCTGAATTAAATCGTTTAAGAAAGCAATTAGCTGATGCGCATGAAGAATACGAGCGTGCTAAATTGTATACCAATAGTGAAGAGAAAATTGCAAAATTAGCAGCGAAAGTAGATGCATTAAAGCAAGAACTAAAGGTTTGGGTGCTACAATACTATAGTATCAACAATACTATGGAGTCTGTTCCTTCTTCTGTTGTGTTGGAAAATTGGTTGAGAGAAGTAATTGGTGCAGATGCATCTGAAGCTCGCTTACAGGTTTATGTAGATAGAAGAAAAGAATTCGATAGAAAGTATAATGAATTCTCTCCTTTGAACATGCAAGTTGGTCGACTTGAACGTGAAATTAGTGTTGCTGAAAAACAATACCTTGAAATCCTTCATGGTTTGCATTTAGCTAAATTACGTCAGCAAAATATTGAGATGTCGAATAACCTTCAGGTTATGGATAGCCCAATTTTCCCAACAAAACCGCTTCCTTCACGTAGATTATTGTTAATCATTCTTTCATTCCTTGCATCATTCTTCTTGTTATTGATTTATTTCATTGCAAAAGAATTATTAGATGGTTCAATTAAAAATACTACTCGTGCAGAAGAATTAACTGGATTGAAAACATTCTCAGCATTACCAAACAGAGGTGGATTGAGTTCTCATTCTAATATTGGAAAAATTGAAAATACATTGTTGGATTACGGTGTAACCAATTTGAAAATTGAATTAGAGAATAGTCCTGAAAAAACTGCGAATTATTTGATAACCATCATAAGTTCCCGTGAAATGGAAGGTAAAACTTATGCTGCTCAGAAACTTGCAGAGAAACTATACAGCCTTGATTATTCAGTATTATTCCTTTCTAATGATGATGCGTTAGATGATGCAGAAACCGAGGATAGAAGATTTAGAATGATGCGTTATGATATTACAAGCAAATTCTTTAATGCTAAAACAGAAGATAATTTATTACCTGAGTTATCAAGAGTTAGAAAAGATGCTTATAATTTTATCATAGTTGAAATTCCGGCTATTAGCGTAAATGCTTTACCAAATCAATTAATTAAAAATAGTCGTTTGTCATTATTAGTTTTAGATGCTAGAAGAGGTTGGACAGCTTCTGATGATTATATCTTAAAATTATTTAGCAAAGCTTCTAGTTCTGATAACAAAATCATGACTTGGTTAAACCATGTTGAGGTTGAAAACTTAGAGAATTTAGTTGGATCAATACCAAAATCTTCAAAGCCAGTTAAAAAGGCATTGAAACAAGAAGTTATTGAAGAAGCATAATCAGGGATTATAATATTAAATGCGTGCCATTACTCAAATCATTAAAAGTAAAAGCTTTTCCTCTTTGCTCGGGAATGGTATTGGTGCGCTTTTAGGTTTATTAACGTTTGCTTTTTTAGCCAGATTTCTTGACAAGTCTACCTTTGGTGCTTGGATTGTATTTTTAGCAGTTTATGGCATATTTGATACACTCCGCATTGGAATGGTTTTAAATGCATTGGTTAAAAACTTAGCACAGGCAATTAATCCTTCTGAACAAGATCAGGTAATAGGTTCATCATTGGTGATTACCTCAATTATAACCGGACTTTATTTAGTTGTTAACTTAATCGGTTACATTGTTTGTGTCAGTTTTGATTTGCTTCCGGAATACCATTCCTTCTTTAAATGGTTTGTTTTAATTTCTCTTTTAACTCTACCACATAATTTCTCAACCTGGCTGTTAAATGCTAAACTCGAAATTATATCGATGAGCATTATTCGTATATTAAACCAAATTGTTTTTATAGCATATATCTGGTTTTTTATTAAAGCTAATCCTAGTATCGATCAGGTTTTTATTGGATATGCAATTTCTAATTTAGTTCCAAGTTTACTTTGTGTTTTCTTAGGTTGGGCCGGAATTCAAAAGATTTTCTCTTATTCAAAAGAAATGATGAGTAAAATTTTTCATTTTGGAAAATACAGCATGGGTACACTTATTGGCTCTAATTTATTAAGAAGTTCAGATACTTTTATCATTAGTACAATGTTGGGTCCGGGTGGTGTTGCTACTTACAATGTTCCTACTAGAATGATTGAAATTATTGAAATGCCTTTAAGAAGTTTTGCTGTAACTGCACTACCTCAATATGCAAAACTCTTTGCTGATGGAGCAACTACAGAATTGAAGGCAATTTTCGAAAGAAGAACAGGTTTGGTTTTCTATTTATTACTTCCAATTTCCGTTTTAAGTTTTCTTTTTGCCGATTGGATTGTGCTTATTTTAGGTGGAAATAATTATGCTGATTCTGCGATTTTACTAAGATTTTTCGCTACCTACATGGCTATTCTTCCTTTAGATAAATTCTCAGGGGTTTTATTGGATACAATCAATAAACCTGAAATTAATTTTATCAAGGTAATGATTATGCTGGTTGTGAATATTTCTTCCGACTACCTTGGCATTTACTTATTCGGAAATCTTGAATCAGTAGCATTTGCTTCTACATTAACCTTTTTATCCGGTATGTTATTTGGTTATTACCAATTGAATAAACATCTGGGTTTAAATTTTAAAAATATCCTTGTATTTGGCTGGGATGAATTTCTTCACTGGTCTTTTAAAGTTTTGAAAATAAATGGCAATAAGTAGACCAAATACTACAACTTTCTTTTCTCCTGAGGTCAATAATGTATTGATTGGAGCAATGATTCTTATGACCGGTATTACCATGTCGATTGTATTGTCGATGGGTAATCTGGGTATTGGTGCTTTAGTAGCTTTCTTACCTGTAATTTTTGGTTTGATTGTGCTAATTATCAATAATCCTCTTTATGGATTGCTTTTCTATATTAACTATTCATTCTTCTTTACCGGACTAAACAGATACATTGTTGGTGCTCCCTTGGGTTTATCAATTGACGGGGTATTGTTTTTAACAACCCTATCTATGATTTTCAGGTTAACCAAAGACAATGTTAAACTCTTAAATAATGGTATTTTATATACAACTTTACTTTGGTTTTTATATACCTTATTAGAGATAACAAATCCTGATGCAAACAAAATAGGTTCGTGGGTTTACGCAGTAAGGGGGATTTCATTGTATGCTGTACAAACTGTGCCTCTAACCCTTTTGTTATTTACTAAAAAGGAAGATTTAAATGCCTTTTTTAAGATTATTTTCGGGTGGGGAATATTCACTGCATTTTGGGGTTGGAAGCAAATTAATATTGGTATCGATGCCTTCGAAAAAAACTGGCTTGATGTTGAAGGTAAATCAACCCACATTCTTGGTGACCAGTTAAGGGCCTTTTCTTTGTATTCAGATGCAGGACAGTTTGGGGTTACTATGGCTTACGTGGCATTCCTGTTTTTGATTATGGCTTTAGGTCCCTATACAACTCGCAAAAAGTTACTTTATACGGTCGGTTTTTTTGTTTGTTTGATAGGAATGGGAACATCAGGTAGTCGTGGACCGGTATTCGTAATTTTTGTAGGTATAATTTCATACTTGTTATTGGTTAAAAACTATAAAATTTTGTTTCCAGGTATTCTCTCAATAGCCTTGGTATTTTCAATCTTAAAGTTCTCCTATATTGGTAATGCTAACTATCAGATTTATCGTGTAAGAACAGCTCTTGACCCCAAAGAAGCCTCATTATTGGTTCGATTGGAGAATCAGGCAAAGTTGCGTAAATATTTAGAGACAAGACCATTTGGTTCGGGTATTGGTACTACCGACGTTTGGGCAAAAAGATTTTACCCCGGTTCTTATTTGGCTAATTTGCCTACAGATAGCTGGTTTGTAAAAATCTGGGCTGAAAATGGAGTAGTCGGATTAAGTATTTATGCCTTTTCATTGGCCTTTGTAATTGTAATGGGTGTTGTAAATATTCGTAAATTAAGAAATCCTGATACCCGTCAAAAAATGATTGCTTTATATGGTGGATTTTTGGGAATTGTTGTTGCAAGTTTTGGTAATCCGGTATTCGGACAAGCTCCATTGGGAGCTTTGATGTACATCTCGATGACAATTCTTAGTACTGCAACTTTATTCGATTATGATGTGGTGGGTAAAAAAGGATTATTAAAGAATGCATAATGGAAAATCAACCAAAAATTACCATTATCACCGTTAATTATAATGGTTTAATTTACACAGAAGCTTTTTTGAATTCTCTTCGAAAAATTACCTATAAGAATATAGAAATTATAGTTGTTGATAATGCTTCTCCTCAAGGTGTTGGTAATTTGCAATCAGATTTTCCAGAGATTAAATTGATACTGAGTTCTGAAAATCTTGGTTTTGCAGGAGGTAATAATTTAGGCATCAAAGAAGGTTCGGGAAAGTATTTCTTTCTATTAAATAATGATACGGAAGTTGAACCCGGTTTTATTGAACCATTGGTTGAATTAATGGAGTCAAATCCGCAAATTGGAATTTGTTCATCAAAATTAGTTTACTACTCCCAACCCGATACATTGCAATTTGCAGGTAGCACCGGAATAAACCCTTATACAGGAAGAGGTTTTGCTATTGGTCATGGTGAAAAAGATGAAGCTAAATTTGATAAAAGCTACAAAACTTTACTTGCTCATGGCGCCGCAATGATGATCAGCAGAGCTGCAATAGAAAAGGTTGGAATGATGGCGGAATTGTTCTTTTTGTATTATGAAGAAACAGATTTTTGTGAAAGAATAAAAAGAGGTGGATTCGAAATTTGGTATTGCGGAAAGTCAAAAGTTTACCACAAAGAATCCATGTCGGTGGGCAAAGAAAGCCCAATGAAAGTGTATTATTTAACCAGAAATCGAATTATTTATACCAGGAGGAATACAAAAGGACTACAGAAACTGCTAGCACTCAGCTTTTTTTATAGCTTTTCATTTCCGAAGGGAATTTTTAAGTATCTTTTGAGAAAAGAGTTTAAATTGCTTGCATCCTTTTGGCAAGGTGCCATTTGGAATTTGTACCATTTTCAAATCTATTCAAACACAGGTTTGATCATAAAGTAAGAAATTATGCCTATACTCATTGAAATACTACTTTGGATTCTGTTTGGTGTACTTGCACTAAATGTAAGTTATTTCCTCTTTTTTAGCATGGGTAGTTTAATCCCTCGAAAACCCAAATATGCTAAGGTAGAAAAATACAACAATTTCCTAGTAATGATTCCGGCTTATAAGGGTGATGAAGTTATTATTCACACAGTTGAAGAAAGCTTCAAACAGAATTATCCTCAGGAACATTATCGCATTTGTGTTATTGCTGATAAGCTTCAACCAGAAACAATCAAAGAATTAAATACACATCCTGTTTCTGTAGTTGAGGTTAAATTTGAAAAAAGTACCAAATCAAAATCATTAAATGCCGCCCTTGATGCAATGGAGGGTTCGGTTTTTGATTATGTTGTTTTGTTGGACATTGATAACATTATGGACCCCGCATTCCTTGAAAAGATGAATGCGTTGTTACAACACAATGAAGTTGTAGTGCAGGGACATAGAATGGCTAAAAACTTAAATACTCCATTTGCAATTTTGGATGCAATAAGTGAGGAAATTAATAACAGTATCTTTAGAAAAGGTCATTATAAACTCGGTCTTTCTTCTGCTTTAATTGGTTCAGGAAAAGCGATGAGATATGATATTTTTAGAGATATCATGAGAAAGATTGACGCTGTTGGTGGATTCGATAAAGAAATGGAAATTTACTTAATTAGTGCAGGTATCAGAATTGGATATGACCATACTGCAATTGTGTTGGACGAAAAAGTACAATTACCTGAAGTATTTCAGAACCAAAGAAGAAGATGGTTATCGGCTCAATTGGCTTACATGAAAAAATTTGCCTTCAAAGGCATCATCAAAGGTATCTTTACCTTTAAACCCGATTTACTTGATAAAAGTATCCAGTTGACTTTATTACCTAGAGCAATTACTATTGGTACTTTAGGAATTTTTGGAGCTCTGTATTTTGTTGGTTTTGAAATGGGGAAATACTTTTTGATGTTATTAGGCTTAAATATTTTAGCCATGTGGATTGCTTTACCAAGAAGATTTTATCATCCAAAATATTTAAAGGCCATACTTTATTTCCCAAGTGTTTTTATGTTGATGTTTATGAATTTCTTTAAGTTAAAAGGAGCGAATAAAACATTCATTCATACACCTCATCAAGTAAACCAAGATAAAAAGAAATAGACTGTTTAATGATTTATCAGGCCTTATATATTATTGAATTAATCCTCCTTTGTTATCTGGGCTTTAATGTCTTGTATGTTTCTGTGTTTTCTATTGCAGGTTCATTCTATAAGCGCACGGATTTCAGAACTAATAAAGTTGAAAAATACAATCGTTTTGTAATTCTGATTCCGGCATATAAAAGTGATGAGGTTATTTTAAACACTGTTGGTCATGCTTTAAATCAAAATTATCCAACAGAAAAGTTTGATGTAATTGTAATTGCCGATTCTTTAAAACAATTAACGATTGGCGAACTATTAGTCATGCCAATTAAACTTATTCCTGTTCAATTTGAAGTTAGTACCAAAGCAAAATCATTAAATACTGCTTTAGGTTTATTACCTGATAACGCTTATGATTATTGTGTAGTTTTAGACGTAGATAATATCATGGAGCATGATTTTTTGAAAAAGATAAATGCTCGTCTACAAAATAATGAATTGGTAGTTCAAGGACATCGTACAGCAAAAAATTTAGATTCTGCATTTGCCATTTTAGATGGAATTAGTGAAGAAATTAATAACCATATTTTCAGAAGAGGACATGTAGCATTTGGCTTGTCAAGCGCTCTTTCAGGCTCAGGACAATCTATTAATTATAAGTTTTTCAAAGAAGCAATGTTCAATATTCATTCTCCTGTAGAAGATAAGGAACTTGAATTTTATCTGGTTAAAAACAATATCAAAGTTTTATTCGAAGAAGATGCATTGGTTTTTGATGAGAAGGTTCAAAACTCAGCTGTCTTTATGAAACAAAGAAAAAGATGGGTGGCTTCTCAATTCTTCGATTTTAATTCTGTTCTATTAGAAGGTATAGCAAACTTGGTATTACAAGGAAATTTCGACTTTTTCGATAAAGCTTTACAAAGAATATTAATGCCTAGGGTTCTTTTATTAGGCTTATCGTTTTTTATGGCATTAACTGTAATCACTCCAATTTTTCATTTTGGACCTGTATTTTTTGCCATGTTTATATTGGTTGCTTTTAGTTATTTAATTGCCATACCAAGTCACTTCTTTAATTCAAATACATTCTTTGCTGCTTTACGTGTTCCTCAGGCTTTTCTATTAATGGTATTAGCTATGTTCAGAAGTAAAGGAGCTGCGAAAGTGTTCAATCATACACAACACACCACCATTGTTGGAGCAAAAATTGTTGGTTCTGCTCAGGACTATCAGGAAAATCAAAAGCAAATCAATCTAACCAAACAACAAGGTGAAATTTTAACTCTTAATAGCAATAGCAATGAGAATAGGAATTGAGGCGCAAAGAATCTTCAGAACTAAAAAGCATGGCATGGATATGGTTGCCCTTGAGTTAGTGAAACATCTATACGAGGTTGATCAAAAGAATGAATATGTTGTTTTTGTTAAAGAAGATGATGACCATGCCTGTTTACCTTCTTTTCCAAATGTTGAATTAAAAGTTTTACCTTCTTCTCCTTATCCAGTTTGGGAACAATGGTTATTACCTAAAGCAGCTAAAAAAGCCGGTGTAGAGCTTTTACATTGTACCAGTAATACCGCTCCGGTTTTTCCCGGAATGCCTTTGGTTATTACTTTACATGATATTATTTATTTAGAGAAACTACATGTTAAAGAAGGCACTACATATCAAAAGTTTGGTAACTTATACCGTCGTTGGAATGTACCAAGTGTGGTTGATAAAGCTGAGATGATTATCACCGTTTCTGAATTCGAAAAAAACAGAATATGTGATCATTTTGGTTATGAGAATAATCGTGTTGAAGCAATTTACAATGGAGTAAGTCGCCATTTTAACAGAGTAGAAGATCCTCATAAACTGGCAGAAGCTAAAAAGAAATTCAATTTACCCGATAAATTTATCTTCTTTTTGGGTAATACCGACCCTAAAAAAAATGTTCATGGGGTTTTAAAAGCACTCAGTATTTTAAAACACAATGGTGAATTACCTTGTAAATTACTTATGCTGGATATCAATAGAGATTACCTTGCAAGAGTAGCAAATGAAATTAATGATCCTGGAATTTTGGATGAGATTCAATTTACAGGTTATATTCCAAATGCTGATTTACCTGCTATTTATAGTCAGGCAAGTTTGTTTTTATATCCATCATTAAGAGAAAGTTTCGGAATTCCGATGATTGAAGCAATGAGATGCGGAGTACCTGTTATCACTTCAATTACCTCTTGTATGCCTGAAGTAGCAGGAGGTGCTGCTTTGTTAACAGACCCTTTTCAGCCAGAACATCTTGCTGCATCTATTAGGGACTTAATCCACAATGAAGCCAAAAAGAAGGAGCTTGTAGCCCTTGGTTATGAGCGAAGTAAATTGTTTTCATGGGTTGAAAATGCCCGAAAAACAGTTGATATCTATCACCAAATATTGAATAAATAATTAAGAAAAAATCCTCAAATTGCATTTATAAAGCCCCCTGATAAAATTTTAAAAACATGGAAACTACATACAGATCAGCAACCACCTATTCAGATATAGAAGATATCAAAAGGTTAGATTTCATTGTGAATTCAATTAAAGCAATGAATAATCCTGATGCCAAAATCCTGGATATTGGATGTGGTAATGGAAATATTAGTCTTGCTTTAGGTTCATTGGGATACAATGTTACCGGAGTAGATATTGACCAGGCTTCAATTGATACTGCAAGTAGCAGAAATACATTTTCAAATGTGAAATTTGAAGTTTTAGATGCCAATTCATTTGCATTAAATGATGCTTTTGATGCAGTAGTTTGTTCTGAGGTTCTTGAACATCTTCATAAACCTTATGAATTACTTGAAAGTATTTACCGCATTTTAAAACCGGGTGGTGTTTTTGCAGCAACTGTTCCTAATGGATATGGTCCTCGCGAAATGCTAATCACTAGACCAATGCAATGGTTAGGTAAACATAATTTAGATAAAGGTATCATTGCTTTCAAAAAACTTTTAGGATATAGTGCAAAAACTTTACAGTCATCAAATGAAGATTTAACTCACGTTCAGTTTTTTAGTGTGGGTGGTTTCAATCGTTTACTAAAAGGTGTTGGATTCAAAGCTCTTGAATACCAAAATGCCGATTTCCTTGAAAGAATTTTCCCGTTTTCATTGCTTACCAGAAGAATTAAAGCTTTACAAAGTTTTGATTGCTGGTTAGTTGATTTTTTACCTCGTCATTTTACCTGCGGTTTTTATACTTCATGGACAAAACTAGGCAAACAATAGTATGAGTATTTTTGAATGTATTTTTTGGATTGGAATTGCAATTGTCTTTTATAGCTATATCGGCTATGGAATTCTGCTATATTTTCTTGTAAAATTGAAGAACATTTTTTCTTCTCCAAAACAATATGATTTAAAGTACGAGCCTACTGTTAGTTTAGTTGTTCCTTGTTTTAATGAAGCTGATTATATCGAAGAAAAAATTAAAAACAGTTTACAATTAGAATATCCTAAAGAAAAACTTCAATTAATTTTTATTAGTGATGGTTCAAACGATGATACTGCATTAAGAGTTTCAAAATATCCACAGGTATTAGCACTTCACGAAGATGCCCGAAATGGTAAAGCAGCAGCTATGAATCGTGCCATGCAGTTTGTAACAGGTGAAATTGTTGTATTCTGTGATGCTAATACAGATATCAACCCTGAAGCAATCAGAGAAATGGTTAAACATTATGCTGATTCTGAAGTAGGTGCTGTTACCGGAGAAAAACGAATTATCACCAAGGATAAAGAAAATGCAAGTGGTGCAGGTGAAGGCATTTATTGGAAGTATGAAAGCTTTTTGAAACAATTGGATTCTGATTTTTATACAATTGTTGGTGCTGCAGGTGAATTAATGAGTTATAGAAAATCTCTATACAAAGAATTACCTAAAGATTCTCTTTTAGATGACCTGATGCAAAGTATGCAAATCGCTCTTGAAGGTTACCGAGTTATTTATGAAAAGAACGCATATGCTGCTGAAACTGCTTCTGCGAATGTAGGTGAAGAACTAAAAAGAAAAATTAGAATTGCTGCAGGTGCATGGCAAAGTATGAGTCGTTTGCCCAAAGCATTTAATATCTTCTCGAATTTTAAAGTGAGTTTCTTATTCATTTCTCATAGAGTTTTAAGATGGACATTAGCCCCTTTATCATTATTGGTTTTATTGATTGTTAATTTTCTGCTTATGATAAATATTGGTGGTATTTATACTCCAATTATGGTAGCTCAGATTTTATTCTATTCAATGGCTTTACTTGGTTGGTACCTTGCCAATAAACAAATAAAGGTCAAAATTCTATTCGTTCCTTATTACTTTTTTATCATGAATCTTTGCATGTACCTCGGACTCGCTAGATTTCTAAAAGGAAAACAAAGTGCTAATTGGGAAAGAGCCAAAAGAGCTTAATTTTTTGTGTATTCTTGACGAATTTCTTATAATTTTACAATAGCTGATTGATTTGTTTCAATCGGCTATTTGTTTGTTAATCAATATTTTATTATTGCTTTTTTTGAAATTACTTAGCTAGTTTTCTAACTGTTTTTAATTTGATAACTTTAATCTGGTTTTTGTTTTTGGACAGTTAATAAAATTAGCTTAATTTTAGCAGATTTATATAAACTAAGAAAAATGAATAGCCTTGTAAAAACGAAAAAACTTATACTATTTCTAAGTTTCTTGATTCTATTTTTTACCAATACAGTTTTTGGACAGAATATTTTCTCAGGTGAGCCAGTTCAGGTAGTTGGTCAAATGAATTCCTATTCTACAACATCTGCATCTAATTCAAGTTATAGAAGAATTTCTGTTTCAACAGGAACTCCTACAGATGGAAGAGGACAATGGGTAAAAACATATAATGTTCAATCAAGTGGTGGAGATTTTACTCCAAGAAACATGAGTGGTGGCGGGGGAAATGGCTTCTTGTTTATTTCCGGTCCTTCTTCAAACAGGTTTCAAAACAAATGGGTATTTTCAGGAACTTCTGTTGCTGCTTTAAATGCGATTAATAATGTTTCGGCTTTTAATTCCGGTAACGATATGGGACTAAATATGAATACTGCCGGTAGATATACTTTTGTTTTTAATGATTGTGGATATACTGCAACAAATGCAAAGTTTTATATTGCTTATACTCAAAATGCTCCGGTTACTGTTACAAGAAATTCCGTTACTGTTAATCCTGATAGAAGCGCTACAGTTGCTATCTCAAGTTCCGATTCATTGTCACCAACAGAAAATATTTATGTAAGATATTCTACTGGTGCAAATTTTGCATCTACAGGAACAAGTGCAATTGTTCAGGCAAGTCCAACAAATGCTCCAACCAATACAACTTGGACAGCTACTATTCCAACAACCGGTACAGTTAGCAGTACTATCAGATATTATGTTTTTACTTCAACACTAAGTTTAAGTGCTTTAAATTCATTAATCGAATTAGAAAAATCTTTGGCAGTTATTCGTATTGATGATAGCCTTGGTTTAAATTACCAATATACCTTTCCATCAACATTCACATCCGTACAAAGCGGAAATTTCAGTGATGCAGCAACTTGGGGAACTGCTTATGTAGCAGGAGGTAATTATGTTATTTCAAACGGACATACTGTTACAATAGATGCAAATAGTTCAGTAAATACCATTCAAATCAATGCTGGTGGAACATTAGTTGGTGACAATGGCACTGCGAAAACCTTAACCATAGCAAGTGGAGGTAGTTTCAGTAATTCAGGAACCTATACTTCAAGTTCATTTAGTACAATAAGTTTTGCTGGCTCAGGAAGTATAACAGGAACAACCGCATTTGGAAATGTAAGTATTGCAGGTGGCGTAGATTTTGGAAGCGGCTCAAGTATCAATCATAACTTAACACTTCAACCGGGTTCATTTATTCAAACCAATGCACCAACCTATAATTCAGGATCAACCTTAATTTATAATACAGGTGGCACTTATGGAAGAAGTTTAGAATGGAGTGCATCGAGTGGAGTTGCTTATCCTCACCATGTTCAAATAAGCGGTAATACAACCTTAAACTTAAAGGGTGGTAGTAATACTGCTCGCTTTATGGCTGGTAACCTAACAATAGATGCAGGTTCAGGATTAAGTCTACAGGATTTGACTATTACTAATCCAACTGTAATCGGATTAACAGTAGGAGGTAATATCCTCAACAATGGAACTGTTAATATGGGAACATCAACAGAAAGAATAGTTGCAGGTTCTTATACCAATTCAACAGGAGCAACCACAAGTTTGAGTTCATTAAGTGGAGGCGATTTAGAAATCACAGGAAACTTATTAGATAATGGAACATTCAATTCCAATTCAAGAGCAGTATTTTTTAGTGGCTCATCGGTTCAAGAAGTAAGTGGTTCAGGTACATTTAATATCGATTATATCGTATCGAATAAAAGTGCTGGCAGTATAAGAATGATGTCTGATTTATTGTGTGAAGGTCCAAATGGAGGAAATGCCATCACCTTAAATAATGTAACAGATGAACTTGATTTAAACGGATTTAATTTAACACTAGGGAAATCAGGAGTTACCTCAGGATTTAGTGGTTCGGGAAGTTTCATAGGAGATGCAAGTTCTAATTTAACGATATTGGGAAATGGAAGTTTTGGAACAATTCGATTCAGTTCTGGTTCAGAAATTATTGATTCCCTAAATATGAACAGACAAAGTTCAGGCAATGTAAACTTGGGAAGTGATTTAAATATATCGGGAGCCTTGACACTAACACAAGGTAATCTTCAAGTATTATCGAATTATATTTTACGCTACTCAGGAAGTTCAATCAGCAGAACAGGAGGAACCTTACAAATAGGCAATAGTGGCAATGAATTGATATTTGAGAACAGTAGCAATTTGGTATTACCTGCATCAATTTTCAATGGGAATATTCAAACGCTTCGCATCAATGGAACAGGAAGTTTAACCATAAGTTCTGCCATCAGTATCAATAATTATTTGGTATTAAATGGTGGAAATTTAATTGGAAGCAGCAGTAATAGTATCAGTTTATTAAATAGTTCAGATACATCCTTAAACAGAATAGGTGGATATATCGAAGGTTCATTAATCAGAAGAATTCCGGCAAGCAGTGCAGGAACAATCAGTTATTTGTATCCAATAGGAAAAGTAAGTTATAGTCCATTTGAGTTGGTAAATCCAATCACCACAAGTGGAGGAGTAGTTGATATAAAAGCAGAAGTATTTGAAACAAGTACAGGTGGAACAGCAGGTACAAATATGTTCAGCATTAGCAGCAATAGATATTGGGAAAGTTCAATTAGTTCAGGAGCAAGTAATTTCACAAGCACAAATATCAAACTAACAGAAGCTTCAATTGGAACCATGAATGCCATTGCTTTAAGTGCAACTTTAACTGGTGCTTATGCTAAATCGAGTGAACTTAATCCAGTAGGAAATTCAATTACTACATCTTCAATAAGCAGTCTTGGATTTTGGGTTTTTGGAGAAGCAATTCCAACTCTTACATCCGTACAAAGTGGAAATTTCAGTGATGCAGCAACTTGGGGAACAGCATATGTAGCAGGAGGAAATTATATTATTTCAAACGGACATACTGTTACTGTAGATGCAAATAGTTCAATAAACACAATTCAAATCAATTCAGGTGGAACTTTAGTAGGTGACAATGGCACAGCTAAAACCTTAAGCATAGCAAACGGCGGTAGTTTCAGTAATTCTGGAACCTATACTTCAAGTTCATTTAGTACAATAAGTTTTGCTGGCTCAGGAAGTATAACAGGAACAACCGCATTTGGAAATGTAAGTATTGCAGGTGGCGTAGATTTTGGAAGCGGCTCAAGTATCAATCATAACTTAACACTTCAACCGGGTTCATTTATTCAAACCAATGCACCAACCTATAATTCAGGATCAACCTTAATTTATAATACAGGTGGCACTTATGGAAGAAGTTTAGAATGGAGTGCATCGAGTGGAGTTGCTTATCCTCACCATGTTCAAATAAGCGGTAATACAACCTTAAACTTAAAGGGTGGTAGTAATACTGCTCGCTTTATGGCTGGTAACCTAACAATAGATGCAGGTTCAGGATTAAGTCTACAGGATTTGACTATTACTAATCCAACTGTAATCGGATTAACAGTAGGAGGTAATATCCTCAACAATGGAACTGTTAATATGGGAACATCAACAGAAAGAATAGTTGCAGGTTCTTATACCAATTCAACAGGAGCAACCACAAGTTTGAGTTCATTAAGTGGAGGCGATTTAGAAATCACAGGAAACTTATTAGATAATGGAACATTCAATTCCAATTCAAGAGCAGTATTTTTTAGTGGCTCATCGGTTCAAGAAGTAAGTGGTTCAGGTACATTTAATATCGATTATATCGTATCGAATAAAAGTGCTGGCAGTATAAGAATGATGTCTGATTTATTGTGTGAAGGTCCAAATGGAGGAAATGCCATCACCTTAAATAATGTAACAGATGAACTTGATTTAAACGGATTTAATTTAACACTAGGGAAATCAGGAGTTACCTCAGGATTTAGTGGTTCGGGAAGTTTCATAGGAGATGCAAGTTCTAATTTAACGATATTGGGAAATGGAAGTTTTGGAACAATTCGATTCAGTTCTGGTTCAGAAATTATTGATTCCCTAAATATGAACAGACAAAGTTCAGGCAATGTAAACTTGGGAAGTGATTTAAATATATCGGGAGCCTTGACACTAACACAAGGTAATCTTCAAGTATTATCGAATTATATTTTACGCTACTCAGGAAGTTCAATCAGCAGAACAGGAGGAACCTTACAAATAGGCAATAGTGGCAATGAATTGATATTTGAGAACAGTAGCAATTTGGTATTACCTGCATCAATTTTCAATGGGAATATTCAAACGCTTCGCATCAATGGAACAGGAAGTTTAACCATAAGTTCTGCCATCAGTATCAATAATTATTTGGTATTAAATGGTGGAAATTTAATTGGAAGCAGCAGTAATAGTATCAGTTTATTAAATAGTTCAGATACATCCTTAAACAGAATAGGTGGATATATCGAAGGTTCATTAATCAGAAGAATTCCGGCAAGCAGTGCAGGAACAATCAGTTATTTGTATCCAATAGGAAAAGTAAGTTATAGTCCATTTGAGTTGGTAAATCCAATCACCACAAGTGGAGGAGTAGTTGATATAAAAGCAGAAGTATTTGAAACAAGTACAGGTGGAACAGCAGGTACAAATATGTTCAGCATTAGCAGCAATAGATATTGGGAAAGTTCAATTAGTTCAGGAGCAAGTAATTTCACAAGCACAAATATCAAACTAACAGAAGCTTCAATTGGAACCATGAATGCCATTGCTAGAAGTGCAACTTTAACTGGTGCATATAGCAAAGCAAATACGAGCGCTGCAAGTGGAAGTTCTATTACAAGTAATTCTTTGACTTCATTAGGATACTTTTTATTTGGAGTAGATTCTTCTTCATTAAGTTCATCGGCAACATTAAATATAACTGCATTTTTAGAAGGCTTGTATTTAGGTTCCTCAAGCATGACAGCCTCACCGTTTAATGCTGATGGAGTTACCTCGAATTCAATTGCAGATACAATAACAATTATTCTACATGACAAAAATAATTTTGATAGTATTTATGCAGTTAGTGGTACCATCAGCACATCCGGATTAGCAAGTTTATCACTGCCTTCACTTTATATAGGAAATGCATATTATATAGCCATTAAACATAGAAACTCATTAGAAACATGGACAGCTGATACAGTAGTAATTACATCAACTACTAGTTATAATTTTTCAGATGATGCGCTTAAAGCTTATGGCTCTAATTTAATTAATTTAGGTTCAGGTGTATTTGGAATTTATTCAGGAGATATCAATCAAGATGGTTCAATAGATTTTCTTGATTATCCAGATTTGGATATAGGTTCTCTTAATGGTGATTTAGGTTATTTGAACACTGATTTAAATGGGGATGCTTCCGTCGATTTTCTCGATTATCCAATAATTGATTTAAATTCTATAAACGGTGTTTTTTTAATGAGGCCATAGTTTCTCAAAAAAAACAAAAGAATAGTTCAAAATAAAGGCGGCCATTGGCCGCCTTTATTTTTATCATTAATTACAATTTAAATCAATTGTTTACTATGTGCTTTTGTATCTACTTTCTCTATAATATTTGAAAGTTTTCCTTTGCCGTCAATTACAAAAGTAGTTCTTAAAATTCCCATGTATTTTCTTCCATACATGCTTTTTTCTCCCCAAACTCCATAGGCTTCAGCCACTGAATGATCTTCATCTGCCAACAATGAAAATGGAAGTTCATGTTTGTCTATAAATTTTTGATGTTTCTTTTCACTATCAGGACTCACACCTAAAATCTCAAATCCTTTACTTAAAAAGCTTTGATAATTGTCTCTTAAATCACAAGCTTCTGCAGTACAACCTGGTGTATCATCTTTTGGATAGAAATATAAAACTAGATTTTTTCCTTTAAAATCCTTCAATGAAACCAATTCTCCTTTTTCGTTTTTACATGAAAAGTTTGGAGCTTTATCTCCTATATTTAATTTTATTGTCATATCCAATAAACCTACTTGTTAAAGTTTTGTTTTACCAATCTAGTTGCCAGGTTTTTTCAAATTTGTTTCCTTTTTTATCAACTAGTTTTATACTCCAGTTGGCTTGGGTATTATTTAAAAGCCCATTCGATTTTTCCCTGTAATAAACTTCATCAAAAGTGTAAATCAATAAATCATTTTTAGCATCATAATCACTAAGAACCCAATTATTATTTAAGTATAAATCATAAGTTGCTATTCCCGAAAACTGATCATCTATTCTAATTCTAATTGAGGTGGTATCTCTTGCATTAAGCAAATTCGCAGTTGGTGATATACTATCTGCCGCTATTGTATAATTACCAAAACTTCCAATTTCTCCTTTAACCTTGTTATTGTAAAATTTCCCGCCGGCATAACTTAGTTTTCCTGCTTTGTTAACACTTGCCAGACATAAATATTTTGAATCACTAAATGAATAATCTGTAATATCAATTTCAATGCTTAAAGTTTTATGAATTGGTGTTAAATTCTGATGTACTTTATACACTGGTGAAAAGGTGTTTTTTACTGATTCAGTTTTGTAACAATCTAAATAAATGCTGTCATAAAAATCTCCGGGTTCCGATTCAATTTTAAATCCTGGGAAACTAAATTTGTTCTTGGTATTTGGCTTCCACAATGGTTTTGATTGTATAGATTGGAAGTATTTTTCCTTTTCAGAATTCAACTCGGGTTCTCCAGTTTTTACATACATCATTACATAGGTATAGTTATCATTGATATCTCCTAAATAAACAATAATTGAGTCGAGGTGATTGGGCTTTAAATAAAATTTCCCTTTCTGCTTATTTGTTTCAATCATACTAAATGGATTTCCATCATCCTTAAAACACTTTTGTATTCTTTGTTGATTGAGTTTATACCAAGGGTAATCGATATGTTGATTGATGTATTTACTTTCACTAAAAGCAAACCGTTTCAATTTAAAGCCAAATATTTTTCTGTTTTGATGAATCAATCCGTAGTCATACAAACCTTTTTCATCTCTTGTTTGATGGATATAATCATAACCTGCAATACCTAAGCCATATTGTTCAGGTGGAAGTTGAATAGTATCTTCATACACCAAAAGTTTGTGATATAAATAAACACTATCTCTTTGATACAATTTCTTTTGTTGAATAGGGATACGTTTTTGCAACAATAATCCTTCAGGAACAAACTGGTAAAAATGAACAACAGATAGAAATGGTTTTATAGTATCATTCGGTAACATTCCAAACAATCCGGGATTCCAGATTTCTTCAGTTCTTGTTTCTCTGATTTCAAAATGTAAATGAGGCCCTGTTGAGCCACCACTATTACCAGATAAACCAATTGTATCGCCTTTTTTTACCCAGATAAATGCTTGTTTAAAAACAGTGTCAAATGCGAATTTTTGTTGTTTGTATTGGTGCTTTTTTATCCAATCGGCTATTGCACCTTTGTAACATTGTAGATGACCATAAACACTTGTAAAACCATTTGGATGGTCAATATAAATTGCTTTTCCATAACCATTCGAAGCAATCTTAATTCTGGAGATATAACCATCCGCAACAGCGTAAACTGGAAGCCCTTCTTTTTCTTGTGTTTTTAAATCTACTCCGCTATGAAAGTGATTGTCTCTCATTGCTCCAAACGGAGAAACAAAGTGAGGCAATGAATCCATTGGATACCTGAAATAAGGTTTATAATCACCTTGTGCATTTGCTTGAATTCTTAGAACGAAAAGCAAGAATAAAAGCACACTTTTTATTATGCTGAAATTGTATGGTTTATTAATGTTTATTTTCAATTTATTTTACCTCGCAATGCAGCATTTTTTTATCACCAATAAATCCTTCAAGTTTATCTCCAATTTTAACCTGACCCACACCGGCAGGAGTTCCGGTATAAATCAAATCACCTACTTTTAAAGTGAAATATTGAGAGATAAAACTTACAATTTTATCGAATGAAAATATCATATCATTAGAATTACCATTTTGCACCAATTCACCATTTTTTAATAAGGAAAATTGTATTGGATTTTGTAAGTCATTTACATTTAAAAATTCACCAATAGGAGCAGAGCCATCAAAAGCTTTTGCCAGTTCCCATGGTAATCCTTTTTGTTTTAATTGAGTTTGTAAATCTCTTGCAGTAAAGTCGATTCCAAAACCAATTTCGGAATAGTAATTTGAAGCGAATTTCTCCTGAATTTTCTTTCCCATTTTGCTGATTTTAATAACAAGTTCAGCTTCATAATGAACATCATTACTAAAATCAGGAAGGTAAAAATCCTCACCATTTTTTAATAATGCTGTATCGGGTTTACTAAAGATTACAGGATTTTCTGGTACAGCATTTCCTAATTCTTTTGCATGTTCACTATAATTTCTTCCTACACAGAATATTTTCATTTTCTTTTTTTCTGAAATTAAAATCAGGCAATCAAATTTTGATTGCCTGATTTTAAAATTAATTATTTTTACTTAGTTCGTCTTTCACAAATTTCATTAATTCATGAATATATGCGGTGCTAAAGTTAAATTCAATTCCTGCAGTTTGATAGATTTCTCCAATTGTTTTTGAATAACCTAAACTCAATGCTGCTTTATATTGCTCAATGGTTTTTTCTTTATCGTTCAGAAAGTTTTTCCAAACGGCCAATGCTCCTAATTGAGCAATTCCATACTCGATATAATAAAATGGAACTTCAAACAAGTGTAATTGCTTCTGCCACGAAATGGTTCTGAAATGCTCAAATCCAGTCCAATCAACCATTCCTGTTCCAAATTCATCACTTAGTTCAATCCAATATTTTTTACGTTCTGCCGCGGTATGTGTTGGGTTGGTATAAATCCAATGTTGGAATTTATCAATGATTGCAATCCAAGGTAGAATTTTTATGATACCTTCTAAATGTTCTTCTTTTGCTCTTTTGAAATCTTCTTTATTTGGATAGAATACATCTTGTCCTTCATAACTCAATAATTCCATGCTCATACTTGCCAGTTCTGCAACTTCACTCGGACAGTTTTTAAAAGCAGCAAGTTCAAGGTCTTTACTTAAAAAAGAATGAACTGCATGTCCGCCTTCATGAACCATTGTTTCTACATCTCTAGTGCTACTGGCAGCATTCATAAAAATAAATGGAACACTTGTTTCTGCCATTGGGTAATTGTAACCACCGGGAGCTTTCCCTTTTCTACTTTCCAAATCAAGCCTGTCCATATCATCCATGGTTTGAATGCACCAGGCAAAATAGTCGTCAACTTTTTTAAAGCAAGTAATCGTTTTCTCCAACAAATCAGCACCACTTGTAAATGGTTCTAAAGCAGGTCTGTTTTGTGTATCAACTTCAGTATCCCAAGGTTTTAATGAATGCCCTAATTCTTTAACTCTTTTTTCATTGAATTCTTTAACCAGAGGCATTACTTCTTTTTGAATTGCTTCATGAAAAGCAAAACAATCTTCCGGTTTATAATCAAAACGTCCTAATTCTGCGAATTTGTAATCTCTGTAGTTTTTAAAACCAGCGTTTACTGCAATTTGATGTCTTAATGCAATAAGTTTATCAAACAAATTATCTAATTCATCTGCATGCGAAAATCTTTTTTCCTGAATAGTTTTGAACGCGTTTTCTCTAATAGTTCTATCAGGATTTTTTAGGTAGTTAGAAGCTTGTTGAAGTGTAAGTTCTTTTCCATCTAGTTCAATGGTCATACTTCCAACAATTGAACCATATTTTTGAGATTCAGTGGCAACTTCAGCCATTAAAGGAATGTTTTTATCACTAAAAATTTCAATTTCCTTTTTAATGCTTCTTAAATAAACGAAGTATTTTTCTTCATTTAACTGATTTAAAAATTCGCTATTGATTAGCTTTTTATTCAATGAATCACTATAAGGTGCTGTTTTAGGTTCAATTTCATTGACAAAGAATAAATAAGCTTCTTCCAATTCTTTAGCTGTGGTGTCACAAGTCATTTTAACATATCTCCAGGCTAAATTTTCGCTTAAAAAAGCATCTAGTTCACTGCGGTCCTTCAACCAATCTTCCAGCTCTTTAACAGATTTTATTTCTCTGTTTTGAAGACTTTCAAAATAAGGTTGAATGACATCCCAAGAAGTCACTTTAATTTTATCGGGTAAAAAACGTCTTTTTATTATTGTAATCATACTTTTAGAATTAAACTCAAATGTATATTCTTCTTTTAGAATCTTAATCTTTTTTGCTTAAGATTTTTGTCAATCTTTCTATTGTAAATTTATATTTTATTGAGATATGTCATTTTTTTCTTTGCTCAGTCGATTCACTTTTGGGAACCAAATAAAACCAACCCAAATCATCTCATTTTTAAAATGGGATGATTAAAGAACCAAAAAATGAGAACAATTATAGAACCATTTAGAATTAAATCGGTGGAGCCTATTAAAATGACTACCCGAGAAGAAAGATTAGTGTACCTCGAAAATGCGCATTACAATTTATTTTCTTTGGATTCTGAAAATGTCTTGATTGATTTATTAACCGATAGTGGCACCAGCAGTATGAGTGCAAACCAATGGGCTGCTATTATGAAAGGTGATGAATCTTATGCCGGTAGTCCTTCATTTCATCGTTTTGAAAAAGCGGTTCAACATTTAATGCCGTTTAGCCATATTATTCCAACTCATCAGGGAAGAGCAGCTGAGAAAATTTTGTTTTCAGCAATTGGTGGTCCGGGGAAATATATTTTAAACAATACTCATTTTGATACTACCCGCGCCAATATTGAATTTTCGGGTGCAGTTGGTGTAGATTTAGTAATTGAAGAAGGAAAGAATCCGCAGAGCGAACATCCATTTAAAGGGAATATGGATATTGAAAAATTGGAGGCATTTATTAAGGAGAAAGGTGCTGAAAATATTCCTTTATGCATGATTACTATTACCAACAATTCGGGTGGTGGTCAGCCGGTTTCAATGGACAATATCAAACAAACCAAATACATCTGCATGAAGTATGGTATTCCTTTGTTTATTGATGCTTGTCGTTTTGCCGAAAATGCTTATTTCATTAAAATGCGTGAGCCCGGTTTCGAAAATCATAGCATTGAATCAATTGTTCAGGAAATATTTTCTTATGCTGATGGCTGCACAATGAGTGCTAAAAAAGATGCATTGGTTAATATTGGAGGTTGGCTTGCAATGAATAATGATGATTGGGCACTCACATGCAGAAATTTATTAATTCTAACTGAAGGTTTTCCTACTTATGGCGGCTTAGCAGGAAGAGATTTAGATGCAATTGCCACCGGTTTAGAGGAAGTTGTTCATGAAGATTATTTACATTACAGAATTATTTCTACCCAATATCTTGGCGATCACTTAACTAAAGCAGGCATTCCTATTATGCTCCCTGTTGGTGGTCATGCTGTTTATATTGATGCAAGAGCCATGTTGCCTCATATTCAACCATTGCATTATCCTGGTCAATCTTTAGCTTGTGAAATGTATTTACATGCAGGTATCAGAGCTTGTGAAATTGGAACCGTAATGTTTGGATTACAAGCAGATGGTGTTACTGAACTTCCTGCTTCCATGGATTTGGTTAGATTAGCAATCCCAAGAAGAGTTTATACCCAATCTCATATTGATTATGTAATTGAAGCTTTGATTGAAATCAATGAAAATAAGAATTCTTTAAAGGGAATGAAAATTAACTGGCAGCCAAAACAATTACGCCATTTTAGCGCCAGATTTAGTCATATCGACTCTGATGAGATTAGAAAAAAGACAATTATTGATTAATAATTGGGCTTAATTTTTAAAAGCTGGTTCAATTTGAATCAGCTTTTTTTGATTTTAAGCCGATATTGTAAATAATTAAGCAAAAATTATCGTATTTTATGGATTGTTTAAATAATTATTCTTAAGCAAATTGCAATCCCTTAGAATCGTAGCCCTCTTCTATTATTGTCTTTTTAGATAGTTTAAGCCAAGTTATTTCTATTGACCTCAATTTTTTTTGATTAAATAGGAATAACTTTTTCTATTTTTAGCTTAAGGTAACAATCCATTTTCATAAGCAAAACTTACTAATTGAACCCTATTTTTTAAATCCAGTTTAATTAATAAATTTCTGATATAGGTTTCAATAGATCTTGGAGAAAAGTTTAATACTTCTGCAATCTCTTCAGTTTGACTCCCTTTTGCTAATAATTTGATGATTTGTAAGTCCCTGTCACTAAATATGAGTTTTGGATAATCAAATTTTGTATTTTCCTGAATCTCAGTTCTGAAAATTTTGTCGAAGGCCAATTCACCACTAAGACAAATGTTTATTGCCGGTAATAAACAAACTTTAATTTTAGATGAAAATCCGGTGGCTCCGAGTTTAAATAGTTGCTCCGATAAATTATCTGAATTAAATGAACTGATCATTAAAACTTTTTGATTGGGATCCATTTGTTTGATAGCTGCTAATGTTTCGAAGCCATCCATAACCGGCATGAACAAATCCAACAATATTAAATCGAAATTTTTTCTTTGCAGTACATTTAAAGCTAGTTTCCCATTTGTAGCCCTCGAATTAAGGTCTAAATCCGGGCTTGATTTTAAAGCCGATTCTATATAATAAGCTTCTGTTGGGGTATCTTCAACTAATAGGATTTTATTCTGTTTCACTTCGCAAACTTAAACGGAATAAGCTAGATTTTGTTTTGATTAAAATTAGCTTTTTGTCTGATTTTTCTTAAAAATTTAGTTTTTGAAAAAATAGGAGCATAAAAAAAACACATAAACAAATTGCCTATGTGTTTTTGTATTTGGGGAATTAAATTTATTCTGAATCTTTTGCTTTTTTAGCTGCTGTCTTTTTAGCTGCAGTTTTTTTAGCAGGAGTTTTCTTAGGTTTTTCTTCAATAACTTCTTCAGCTGCAATTTCTTTTACTTCTTCTTTAACTTCTTCAACTACAGCAGCTTCTTCGTCTTTTTTACCTAAAGTGTTAAAATCTAAAACCGATTTTAAAGCATGAAACCAATTCATTAATTTTTTGATATCACTATCATAAACTCTTTCGCTGTCTAATTGAATACATTCAATTAAAAAAGTTCTGATTTTTTTAATGTCTTCTTTTGCTTCAGGTAAATTATTTGAATTGTTTAATTTGATAAACACATCTGATAAATGCATATCTCCTTCTAAAGTATAAATGGAAATATCTTCTAAAACAGAAACTTTATCGTGAAAACCTGTCGCAAATTTTCTACCTGTACCTATTGTCTCAACAATTAAACCATTCTTGCTTCTGCCTGTAACATGGTGTAAACCACTCATACCAGAAATTGCTACAACGTCTTTTAATTCCATCTTTTAATTTTTTAAGGAGGGCAAATGTAGAAAAAAAATGTAAGACTCGTTTATAATCCTTTGTTCATTGAAAAAATGTTTTTTTTTCTTTAAAATCAGCTGTTTGTAAATTTTGAATAGATACAGTTGTATTTAATAATTAAAAAATCGTTGAAAAAGAGTCACAATTCAATCCAAATAATATTTTTGCAGCCGTTTTGAAAAAAATAATCATTTTCTGCTTTTACCTGATTTCAATTTTTGATTTGAATGCTCAGCAAGTTATCAATATTGAAACCAAACGTTATGATACACGTGATTCCTCATGGCATGGAGATATTGAGTTCAATTTTAATTATATTCAAAACAGAAATACCGTTGTTAATTTTGGGAATAAACTCAATTTTATTCTCAAAAGAGATGTTAATACTTACTTATTACTTTCTGAGTTTAATTTCCTTCAATCAAATAGTAAAAACCTCGATTATGCCAGCTATCAGCATTTCAGATTTAAGCGAGAATTAAAGCCTTGGTTAAGCGGAGAGGCGTTTGCCCAAACACAATTTAATCAGCAAATTGGATTAAACTTTAGAGGTTTATTGGGAGCCGGACCAAGATTTCGTTTGTTTTTTGAAGATAGTATGAAAATGTTTTTGGGCCCAATGTGGATGTACGAATATGAAAGCACTACCGATACAGAGGCCAAAAATGTACACAATCGCTTGAGCTTGTATCTATCATTTTTATACTTTAAAACCAGGAATTTCAATTTTGATTTAGTAGCTTATTACCAGCCGGATTTGATTGATTTCTCGAATTTTAGATTCTCATCAGAAGCTAAAGTAGAAATGCATTTTACAAACCATCTGAGTTTTCGATTTAGTATAAGTCAGAATTATAATTCCATTCCTCCTCCAAATATTCCAAAGAATATAGCAAATGTCAGGAACGCTTTTGTCTACAAATTTTAGTTATCTTTTTTTATAGTGACCATTTTCTCTTCATTCCTCAAATAATCAGGCTAATCCAGCTGTTATTTTAGGATTTTGATTTTCAATTTTTGCTTGATTTTCAAATCTTTTCAAAAGCTTCATTCAAACCCGTTTTAA
Source organism: Bacteroidia bacterium (assembly GCA_049243005.1). Lineage (GTDB taxonomy): Bacteria > Bacteroidota > Bacteroidia > UKL13-3 > UKL13-3 > CAISCU01. The sequence goes on from JBMLOK010000424.1 coordinate 52,631, forward strand.
AGAGTTGTTTAATCAGTCTTAAAGCCTATTTTTGCCCAAAATCTTGTATTATGGAGAGCATTGAAAAATATACACCTAAGCACAAAATCAGAGTAGTAACGGCGGCAAGTCTTTTCGATGGCCACGATGCTGCTATCAATATCATGAGAAGAATTATTCAGGCCAGTGGTGCTGAAGTAATTCATCTTGGACATGATAGAAGTGCAGAGGAAGTTGTGAATACAGCAATTCAGGAAGATGCCAATGCGATTGCCATGACAAGTTACCAGGGCGGACACGTAGAGTATTTTAAATACATGTACGATTTGCTCAAAGAAAGAGGTTGTGAACATATTCGCATTTTTGGTGGTGGCGGCGGAACCATTTTGCCTGAAGAAATTGCTGAATTACATGCTTATGGTATTACCCGTTTATACCATCCTGATGATGGCAGAAGCATGGGTTTACAAGGTATGATTAATGACATGCTCGAAAAGTGTGATTTTCCAACCGGTCAAAATTTAAATGGTGAAGCAACGCATTTAAAAGATAAAGACTGGAAATCTATAGCAAGACTCATATCCGCTGCAGAAAACAATCCTGAAGTTTTTGCCAATATGCATAAAACCATTCTTGATTCTGCTGCAGTTTCGCATGTTCCGGTACTTGGAATTACAGGTACAGGTGGTGCAGGAAAATCTTCTTTGGTTGATGAATTGGTACGTAGATTTTTGTTCGATTTTAAAAATAAAACTATCGGTATTATTTCGGTAGATCCAAGTAAAAGAAAAACAGGTGGTGCATTGTTGGGTGATAGAATTCGTATGAACTCTATCAAAAACAACAGGGTTTATATGCGCTCACTGGCAACACGTCAGAGTAATCTGGCTTTGTCGAAACACGTGAAAGAAGCAGTTGATATCATGAAAGCTGCAGCATTCGATTTAATTATTCTTGAAACTTCAGGTATTGGTCAAAGTGATACAGAAATCATGGACCATTCAGATGTGGCATTGTATGTAATGACTCC
>JBMLOK010000425.1:0-1229 GCA_049243005.1 Bacteroidia bacterium
TGATATTTTAGAATCAAATGGTTCGTCTTCAATGGCAACTGTTTGTGCTGGTTCATTAGCTTTAATGGATGCCGGTATTAAAATTAAAAGTGCAGTTTCGGGTATTGCAATGGGTTTAATTAGTGATGAAGAAACCGGTAAATATTCAATTCTATCTGATATTCTTGGAGACGAGGATCATTTGGGAGATATGGATTTTAAAGTAGTTGGTACCAAAAACGGTATCGTTGCTTGTCAAATGGATATCAAAATCAACGGTTTGAGATGGGAAATGGTTGAAGAAGCTTTAAATCAAGCTAAAGCAGGCAGATTGCATATCATGAACGAAATGAATAAAACCATTTCTGAAGCTGCATCTGATTTAAAACCACATGCACCAAGAATTGAAACACTTTATATCGACAAAGAATTTATTGGAGCTGTAATTGGCCCGGGTGGTAAAGTAATTCAAGGAATTCAGAAAGAAACAGGCACAGTTATTTCAATCACTGAAGAAGGCGAAAAAGGTATTGTAGAAATTGCATCAAATGATGGAATTGCAATGGCAAAAGCCCTTAAAATGATTAGAGGAATTGTTACCGTTCCAGAATTAGATATGGTTTACAATGGTACTGTAAAATCTATTGTTGATTTTGGAGCATTCGTTGAAATTCTTCCGGGAAAAGACGGTTTGTTGCACATTAGTGAAATCGACTACAAACGTTTACCAAACATGGAAGGCGTTTTAAATGTTGGTGATAAAATTGATGTGAAATTGATTGAAATCGACAAAAAAACAGGCAAACTTAAACTTTCAAGAAAGGTTTTATTACCTAAGCCAGAAGGTTGGGTTGAACAACCTCCAAGAGAAAGTCGTCCGCCACGCAGAGATGATAACAGAGGTGAAAGAAGAGACGATAGAAGACCACCAAGAGATAATAGAGAACCAAGAGAAAACAGGGATAATAACAATCCTTCTCAAAACTAAAATTTCTCAATGAATATAAAGGGTGATGACTGAAAAGTCATCACCCTTTTTGTTTGAGTAATTTACCCAAACAGATTTCTAAAATTAAAATGAAGCCATTTCAAACGACATGAAATTGCGTTTTTAGAATTTTGGCAAATTTAAAGATTTTAAAAAGTCAATCTTAGGAACGATTGAATTTAAGAATAAAATAAAAATCGAGCAAAAAAATTCTTATTTGATACAAAAATGTATAAATAGATAGATTCAAATCTGCTTATTT
>JBMLOK010000426.1:0-9771 GCA_049243005.1 Bacteroidia bacterium
CGTAAAGCATTCCCGGTGATGTTTGATAACTTGCCACCAATGCCGGATTTCTTAACGTTGCCAAATAAATAGAACTCATTGGATCATAGGTAAAATACCAGTTAATCAGCCAGGTTTTCTTCTGCTGTTCTGTTGTAATGCCACTTCCCTGAACCTGATCTATCATGGTATTACGCAAGGTTTAGTATTTTGTGAATTTAGTAAACTGAATAAAAAGGAAGGCCCATTATTTTATAAAAATCTAAATACATACAAAATGAATAATTTTTCTGATTATCAAACTTTTGAAAATCCTTTCTATAAAACATGACATTACGAACAAAGCCAACACTGCTATGTTTTGGGTGCTTTTAATAGCAACTATCTCAAAACTCTTGTATAATTTTGGTATGTCTTTTTGTCTTGGTTTTATTCAGTGAGCGCTTATTTTCTTGTTTCAATTTATTACAGTTTCTAACTTTTGGAACGTTACTTACCTACTTACCCATTCCGCCCCTTCAGTGAACTTTAAATTGGGTATCCTAATAGAATCTCTTACGTTCTTTGGTAATGATTGATCATAAAATACTTCTTTTAGATTTTTGAACCCTTCTATAGCGGCAATTAATTTATTACTATCACTGCATTTAATTTTCTCAAATCCCAAATGAGTAATCGGCAGTTGATTCAAATCAGCCAAATTATCCACATCAAGATAACTTAGTGCTAAATACTTAACCTTTTTTAAGTGGACTATATCATTAGGTATTAAGATATCCTCAATTGCAGCATACTCACCAATAACAACAGCATTTTGGCTTCGGAATAATAAATCTTCGAAATCCTTCATTGAATTTGAATCTTTGATGATCATTACAGAATTCGTAAGATCTGATATTGGAATTTCATCTTGTTCGTGCATTTCCATTTGATTATTGTTATGAGTTAAAAATAACGTAAAATATAGAATAGGTAAAGATAAATTAAATTTCATAATTTTAAAGTGGATCCCTCAATTTTGTTGTTGGCACTCCATTGAATGGTGGACCTATTTTTGCATTGCTATCTCCACCAAACTGAACCCTCAATAGTGAATTTAGTACAAACATCAAATGGGAATTTATCTCTTCTGATGTAGTAATAGCCCCATTAATATATGCTTGTCCCATCGACTGTCTTGCCATTGTCAGAGTATACGCAAGAAGTACTTTTGTGCTAAATTCGGTTCTCTTACCTATATAACCATTCTCATCATATTTTCTGGCTGTAACCATAATATTAATGCTCGAAATTGTTATGGTGCGAAGATGGCCTTCCGATAAAATCGATTCTTTATAATCAAGGTTAGCATAATAAGCATCCCCAATTTCCTTCAGTTTAAGTTTAAACGGGTTTGTGGGTGTTGGAATTGCAATGCCATTTGGAGCCATTGAATTGCTTAGTATTTCAGGATTCGACACACAGGGATCAAGTTGAGGTAAAGTAGGGGCTGGTTGAGATTCAACTGGGTCGGTAGCAGGGTCAAGAAGATCATATAGTGATTTCTGTTTCTTCCCATCATCCATCATTCCAAAATTTACTTCCTCTTCATTTGGCGGTTCTCCTCCTCCCATAAAATCAATAATTGATATTGGGCAATTATTTAAATATGCATACGTTGACTGCCAAGGATATTCCCTCTCTCGTGGATCGATTGAATTAAATCTACATAGTCTGGAATCATAAATTCTCAATTCAAAGGCTATTGAATTTCCAGCCCCAGAAACCTCGTCATCCTTCTCCTTACCATTGAAGGAGACCCTATACTCTCCCCCATTCCACGTCCTACCTGCCAGCGGCGCACCAAACGGAGAATAATCTGTTGCGCTAATGCGTTCTGCTGAGAAATAAGAAAAGGTACTTCCTGTGAAGTTAGCGGTTTTCTTATCTGAAATGACTGTTAATACATTCCCTAAATGATTGGCTAATTCATACCTTTTGGCTCCGCGTTCTAATTGGTATGAACTAAACAAATAGGTAACTTCTTCTGGTGTTTCAATGACGTATTCGTTTTTCGTAATTTGATTGTCTAAGTTGAGGTCTCTTGCTACTCGTTTACTGATTAATCTATTGGCTTCGTAAACACCTAATCTGCTTGAACCGTATAGATGCCATTCATCTACCTTAATTTCATCTACATAAAGGTTGCTTTGTTGTGCAAACTCAGTTACAAGTTGGTCGAACATACTTTGGCCGAAGTGGTTCCTTATTTTGATAAAATAGGTTTCCATCCCAGCAGCTCCGTTAGCACCATATAGCATTCCAGGTGATGTTTGATAACTTGCTACCAATGCCGGATTTCTTAATGTTGCCAAATAGATTGAACCCATAGGATCATTCGCAAAATACCAGTTAATCAGCCAGGTTTTCTTCTGCTGTTCTGTTGTAATTCCGCTGCCCTGAACCTGATCTATCATGGTACTACGCAAGGTAGTAGTATTTTGTGAATTTAGTAAGCTGAATAAATACGGAAGGCCCATTTCTTCACAGTTAAATTCAAAATTGTCTAAGCTGGTGTTTTGGAAAATTTCGTTGAAGTCTTCAATGAGTGCGAGTTCTTCCTTAATTTCATTACTCCAAACAGTAATTAAATAGTCTTGAAAGCCTGCCATGTGGTCGGGACATTCCGTATAACCCGGTGTTGAAGTAATTAATGCATTTAACTCTGTTAAGTCTAAAGTACTAATTAAATCTGTTAAACTAGTCATATCAGTCGAAAAATCTGATGGTGTTATGTTCATATTTGTTAGCAAACTTGAATAATAAGTTGGTTGAACATTGTAAATATATTCCATATATGCCATCAACAAATTATGATTCAAAAACACGTGCTCTATAAACGATTTATAATTCGGTGCTTCATTCTCCAGCTTTCTATTCTTCATGCAATTGCAAATTCGTACAAAATCTAGTTGGCCTGTATTTCTTAAAGTTTCCACCAATACTTGTCTATCATAATTAAACCATACCCTATTGCCCAAATCGCTTTCTGCATTTAAAACCAATTCAGGATTAAAACTAGTATGGTTCAAAAACCAATCTGTATTTGCACTCGACGATAAGATATCAGCTTTTAAGGCTGCTACAAAACCCGGTGCGCCAGCTGAATGTGCATTGGCCATAAACCAAGCAAAACTCTCTGCACTGGTTTTATTAGTTAATGAGGTATTTACTTGTGCATACGTTAAGTTGGCATAATCAATGGTTTTTTGGAAGTTTCTTGAATAGGTTGCCATGATATTTCCTTGCGCATCCCTTACATAATAAGTATAGGTGCGCATATTACTTCCTTTTGGTATCACAATTTTTACAGCTCGGTGTCCATCTGGTGTATACTCAAATTCTAAATCTGGTTTGTTACTTGTTGTGGTGCGGGTAATACGTTTTATTTTTCCATATACCGTCCATTCAATTTTATCAATTTCCTCACTTAAGTCTTTGGTTAAATTACCAATTTCATCATATTGGTAATTAAACGAGTTGTTTTGGTTATCAATGTCATCAGTATAATTATTTGCATAGGTGGTATTGTCACTCACATAACTCAACTGGTTTGTTAACTCCAATTGCCCGCTTGCATAAGGCAATCCTGATGCATTTTCAATATCACCAGTCTGGTTATTTACGGTATAAATTACTTGGGTATTGCCATTGCTTACATCATAAGCTTTATAGAAATACCTCAAATCATCCATATTGGTTTGTGTGGCATTTCCATTTCGTTTCTGACTTAAGATATTTCCATTGGCATCATAGTAGGGCCCGCTGAAATGCATTATTTCAAATTAAAAGATAATTCAATCAAAAAATAATAATTCAGAAATGAGCCATCTTTGTCGTTACTGGAAATTTGAAGTATTAAATATACATCTAAATTTCCAGTGCCTAAAATCTGACTCATTTCTGAATTTTTCAGCTGGCCCTACTCGTACGTATTCTTCCAAGCTTGTGTGCTGGCTAATGAGGATGTACTTGCATTCATGTGGTAATACTCAGCAGAAGCCAAACGGTTTAACTGGTCGTATTTATAGGCAGAAACCAGCGGCACACCCGGAGAATTAAACTGGGCAATACTGGTAATCATGCGAGAAATATTGCCATTATACAATTCAGGTGAAATGGCATTGGTTCCGTAAGGCAAATTGGTATATGCAGCATTAGAACTTACAAAAGCTCTTTGTAAGGCTATATCACCCGAGCCACCCGAACTTGCTATGGCCTGATAATCGCCATTATAATAATGTAAACTGAATCCCATTTCATCTTTAGGGAAATCGCTGGCATAATTTGTAGCACCAAAGCTTCCGGTATAACCATCTTTACCCATATCGTTTGATGGAAGCAATTTATCTGAGTTTACCGTTTTTAACCAACCCATCATGGTATAGGCATAATCTACACCCTGTACTTTAATTTCTCCCAATTCTGTTCGTGCAAGTGGACCATGTAAGTAATAGGCATAACCAGCATCCAAACCGGGTCTTAAACCATCAATACTCGATTCGTGTATGGCCTCTAAACGTGTAGATGAATAAGATTTAACCAATCTATTTTCGGCATCATATTCATAATGGTGCACGTATTGGTCGGGTTTAGCTTCCTGAAAAATAACTTCATTTACCTTCCCACTCAGTTGGTCGAAACGGTATTGAACAGCCTTGAACTGTTGGTTTAAAGGAATTAAACTTCGGGTATAACGCACCAATAAATCAACATTTCCTCTTTCGTCGTAGCTATTATTTAAGATACAATGCTCTATCATTCAATAAAGAGTTTATGATATATTCTAAATTACGAATATCCGCTTCTTTACCAGTAACTTTTTGCGACTGCCAAAGTTAATCTTGAAAAAATATTTTCTCCCAGATATCTTCTATTCAATTTATAACAGAATTCATCTAGGTAGTTCTGAAGGTATTGCTCATTGATTTTATGATAAACTCCATTAAAGTTTCTTTTGGCATTACTAATTGCAACATGTACCCATTTAAGTGCAGTTTTAGTTAAGTTTTCACTTGATTTTTCTGAAATCTTAGCTTCAACAATTTTTTCAAAGTCAGCATAACTTGTACTGAGATCTGTTATCAAAATCGCATCTTTTTTTATACTTTTTGAGACTATTTTATTTACAGAATCAGCTAAATGATCCCCAACAACTATCATCTTAAAATATCTGCAATGACTTGATTGTTTGCCGGTTTTGACATCTTCTAATGGTGTTGATTCTGCCATTACTGCAACATTTATGCTAGCTTCACTACCTCTTCCTCTTTTTAGATTCTTTTTTATTTCTTGATTTGATTCTATTGCAAAATAACCTTCATCGAACTCAACTGTTCCGCTTAAAGTGTACATGTTGTCTCGCTTACCCATTGCTTGCCTGATTTTATGCATCAAAGACCAAATGCTTTCATATCTGTTTTGACCCAATTGTTTTTGAAGCTCTTTAGCGGAAATGCCCTTTTTAAAAGAACTCATAAAAGCCATAGCTAAGTACCACTTATGAAAGCTCATTTTAGAATCCTCCATCATTGTACCACTTTTTAATGTTGTTCTAAAGCTGCAAGACTTACATTCCCATTGGCTCTTACAGTTTAACCAATAATGTTCTTTTGATTGACATTTTTTACAAATAATACCCTCTTTCTCTCTTTGTTTTTTAAAATGTTCAGCACATGCTTTCGAATCAGGGAAGTCTTTTAGAAATGTTAAAATGCTCATTTTGAATAATTTTATTCAAATTTAATTTACCAGCCCGCAACCTATCTGCGGGCTGGTAAACATGCGGATATTCGTTTCTAAATTAAAGTTATTACAATTTTATAGCGGTTTTATTGCGGTTTATTATAGCAAATTCGGGTTTAAGGACAATTAGGACTAAATTAACTTGAAACTGGATGTAGCGTTTATTGCAATTTCTAATTACACTGAAAACAACGCTGATTTTTTCTTATAACAATTAACTTTTAATGATTAATGCTAATATCCGCATGTATACCAGAAGTATTTTATAAATCCAGTATATGTATTGAGAATTATTTCAATAAGTTTTTGCAATTAAACTGCTCAATTCAATGAAATTAATGACCCTGAAGGTGGTCACATGTTTATAGAAAATGTTGTAAACCCAATCCCCCCAAACACCACCACGCGGACCAAAGGTCCGCGTGGTGGTGTTTGGGGGCGGTGTTTCTTCATATTATATTTTCTATAATCATGTCATCCATTCTGGATTTTAAGAACTAGCTTAAGAAATATCTTGCTAATCATATTTCATTTTTTGAGGTTTAGTTTGATTTTATCGAGTAATAATCAGTAATAAAGTCTCGGGAATTTGTTTTTAGGTAAAGAAGCGGATATTCGTTAAGACTTATAAAATCCAAAACAAAACTACTCTTCAGAAGCATTAATATCATCCAATAAAAATTCGTTAAAATTATCCATGTCAATTATTTGGGATATTGGATGATAAGCCTCCTTAAACTTTTTCGGGAATTTGAATTTCCCAGTATCCTTCCATTTGAATTCAAAAGCCTTTAATTTTAAATCAGACTCCTCTATCCAATCAACTTCTTGCTGGTCTTTGCTACGCCAAAAATAAAAATTTGGATAATTAAGCTGATAATTCAAATGTTTGATACGTTCTGAAATCAAAAAATTTTCCCAAAGGGCGCCTTTATCAGGCCTTAAATCTATTGGATTAAATGCCTTTATAATTGCATTCCTAATTCCATTATCATAAAAATAAATCTTCTTATTTGTTTTGATTTCATTTCTAAGATTTTTACTGTACGAGTTTACTTTAAAAACCACAAAAGTTTTTTCTAATAATTTAATATAACTAGCTACGGTTTCCTTGGAAACACCAAGCATATTAGATATTTCACTAAAAGAAACTTCAGAACCAATTTGGTAAGCTAATGCCTGAAGCAATTTTTCCAAAACTTCCGGTTTTTGAATTTTGCTCATTGACAAAATATCTTTATACAAATAACTTTCAGTTAAATTTTTTAAGTACAACTGTTCCTCTCCTTTGTGGGTAATTATATCGGGATACATCCCATAAATCAACCTATTATTTAAATCTTGCTTTGCAGCCAAATATCCAACATGAGAAACTATTTCTTTCCATGAAATTGGAAACAAACTAAACTCTATTTTCCTACCGGTCAGTGGTTCATTAATCGCAATATTTAAATCAAATGAAGAAGATCCACTCATGATTAATTGTACTTCTTCAAATTGATCATGTATAATTTTTGCAGTTAAGCCAATATCATTTATTCTTTGTGCCTCATCAATAAACACAATTTTAAAATTCCCAATTATTCTTTCAATATTTCTGGTATTACTGCCAGATAACAACTGGCGAGTCTCAGAATCATCACCATCTAAAAACAAATATGGACCTTCATCTTTAAGTAATGTTTTGATTAAGGTTGTTTTCCCAACTTGACGCGGCCCGGTAATTATCAAAGTTTTACCCTTGAATAAGTAATTTTTAATTTGATTTGAAAAACTTCTTTTAATTGCCATAACAATACAAACTTAAGCAACTTTCTCCGAAAAGACCAATTTTCAGAGAATTCATTCTCTGAAAAGAGCTACTTTTGGATACTATATTCTCCGAAAGTAGCAACTTTCGGAGAATATAGCTACTTTTTAGCATTTTTAATCGTAAGTTGAATATCAAATCAACCTTAAATCTAAACCTATTTCATTCGGTATTTTTTTTGGGAAAACAGATAATTAAATTACTTTTCATTTGGAAACTTCTTCTTATGAATAAGTTTTCAGTTATGATTTGATTTAAGAATTAGGTAAATTTTTGTTTTCGAATCCGCCAATTGGAGATTATGATATAATCACCCAAAAAATTACTTTGAGATATGATGAATTAAAATTTGTATTGAGCAAATTCCTTCATTTGCTCAATACAAAATCTATTAAATGTTGAATTGAAAAATTCAAGTTAAATTTAGTGTATAAACCAATGCCTAAACTAACATCACCCTATAACACAATATTCTATACCTGCTCTTTAAACAAAAGCTCAGCAATTATTCTACTGAATAAAAATCTTATGATAAGTTGATGATTTTGAATTGGTAATTTTCAAGAAGTAAATACCGCTTTTTTCATTTAGCTCAAGTTGAATGGATTGATGTCCTGCCGCTAGTTCCTGATTAAACAATTCTTTATGTAATCTGCCATCTAATCCAATTAAACTGATTTCAACCGGAGCATTTTCTTTGTTATAAAAACTCACTTGAGCCTTATCTTTCAATGGATTTGGAAACACATTAACTCCACTGATTGAAGTATTTTCTTTCAAACTTGTAAATCCTTTTTTGAAAACCTTCAGTTGAGATAAATAGGTCTTATCACCATCTTTATGTCCTTCAAAGTTTGAATTAAATGCTCCATAAAATACCACTTCATTTACACTATCCGGAGCTATCCAATCAAATGTCCATGTTTTGTTATTTACACCTTCAACTCCTGCTGCACGATAGGTTACATATTTATTATTACCTACCAATTTGGTTGTTACTGTATCAGAAATAACAAGCGTACCTAACAAATCTCCTGTGATTGATTGAGGCGAAATGGAGAAACCAAATCGGGTTCCACCTACTTCGGTATTGGTAGCTGTAATAGTATACTTCGTGTTTGCTTCGAATCCTGTAGGTGGTATTGTTGATGTAATCCAACCATCAATATTCGTTGCCAATCCTCCATGACAAACGGTACAATTTTTCAATGAATCACCCGGTGAACCTGTATATCCAGGCTCAGTACCATCACGCTTACCAAGTACTGTGGGACCAAATGATTGAATTAATAATACAATTGGAAATAACAATAAACTCTTTAGTATAATTTTTTTCATGTCTTGATATTTTATGTTTCGATTGATTTAGGCTTAAACAAACTTTAATTAATTGCAATGTAAATTAAATAATATTCAGGAATCCACCTCGATTGTAAAATAATATGAATTAACAAATTTTTAGTTTTTCAAAACGAATATCCGCATGCTTATCAGTACCAAATTTTTATTTAAATATCCCTGTTTAACCTGCAAAATCTTCAATTGCCCATATCCCACAGCAACTAAAGAATTCAAAATCCCAATAAAATCTTGCTGATACCTCAATAGCTTTGTTGGCTTCAGCCCAAAGGTATAGAGGTATTAAAACCATGTAACAATTCAAAATGATTATCAGTAATAAATATGAATAAGAATATCCCTTTTTAACCTGCAAAATCTTCAATTGGCCCATATCCCCCAAGCAACTATAGAATTCAAAATCCCAATAAAATCGTGCTGATACCTCAATAGCTTTGTTGGCTTCAGCCCAAAGGTATAGAGGTAAAAACCATGTACCAATTCAAAATGATTATCAGTAATAATTATGAACAAGAATATCCCAATTTAACCTGCAAAGTCCTCAATTGGCCCATATCCCCCTAGCAACTAAAGAATTCAAAATCCCAATAAAATCTTGCTGATACCTCAATAGGTTTGTTGGCTTCAGCCCAAAGGTATGGAGGTATTAAAATCATTTACCAATTCAAATTAGAATTTAAATATGTCAAAAATTACAAAACAAGATTTTTAGGTAAACTAGCGAACAATCGTAAAATTTGCACCCAGATTTCCTCCAACAAAATACAATTTACTTTAATCAAGCTTCCTTCAATATATTTGCTACATGGATTTAAAAAACAAAGTGGCGGTTATTACCG
>JBMLOK010000427.1:0-7006 GCA_049243005.1 Bacteroidia bacterium
TTAAAAAAGCAAGAGCAAAATTGGAACAGTTTTAACGAACACATTTTAAGACAATAATAATGGCGAATCAGAAAAAAGGAAGGATAGATCCAATTACCTTTATATATGGCTTTGGTGCAGCTGTAATTTTAATTGGTTCAATGTTTAAATTCATAGGCTGGGATTATGCCAATGAACTATTTATAGCCGGTTTATCAATTGAGGCTGTAGTATTTTTAATTTCAGCATTTGAAAAAACTGAAGATGAAAAAGAATACAATTGGGAGAAAGTATTTCCACAATTAACTTCTGACGCTGAATCGGGCGTTAATAATGGACAGGATACAGATTCATATCAAGCCGCAATGAAACAATTCAGTGGAAGTATTAAGTCTTTATCAGACCAAATCACCCTATTAAATGGCTCGTTAGAAGGAATTAGGAAAGAAATGAGTGCCAGTGCTACCAAAGGAAAACAAATGCATGAAAGAATGGAAGAATTGAATATTCAGTTTGATGAATACAATCAACACATGCAGAAAATAAATGCTAAATACAAAGAATTCTTGTCACAAGGAAAAATGTAGAAATGGCATCAACCGTTAGAATTCCTAAATCAAAAGCTTTAAACTTCAAGAAATTATCATTCTTGTACTTGATTTTTATTGTCTTTTATTTTAGTTCTACATCAGGTGAATATGTCAGACAATATATCAATTTAGAAAAAACTCAAAAAAGATTAAATGAACATTTAGCATCTCAGTTAACAGAAGTTGATTCAAATGATAAGAGAAGTTTATTAATCAAAAAAGAAGCATTACAGGCAATAGAACAAATTAACAGACTCGCTGAATCACATGAAAAATTCATGGTAAATGTTATTAATTCAGATGAGGAACTTAAAGAAACAAAATTCGTTTCAAGTCTGGAAGAAATGGGCATCAACATTGATTCAATTGACAATATTCTTAGAAACTACGTTAATACATTACCAGAAGAAGAACGTAGAATTACTGAAATTGACTTAGGATTGGTTGGAGATAAAGGTCCTTCTTTGGCATCTAAACAAAATACATTTGTAAAAGGAACTCCCACCGGTGTTTTTGGTTCCATTATTCAACATTATAAAACAGTTGTTTTAAGTTCTGCCTTAGATGGAATACAGAAGTCGATGTCTAAAAAGATTAAAATTCAAACGGTTCATAAAAAAGATTCAAGTTTTCTTATAGGATTTAATAATACATTCAATTTTGGTGATTTAGTTAGATTCAATTTTTTATCACCTCAAAATTTGAAACCTGAAGTTATCATTGATGATAAAAAAATAGAGGTTTATCAGGATAAGGACAAAGAATATTATGTAAACTGGATAGCGAATAAATCAGGAGAACTTACACTTATAGCTCGACTTAAGGATCAAGTGATAAAAAAGCAAATAAAGGTTATTGCTACAAAACCAAGCTTCCTTGAAAACAAACAAGAGATTGCCTGTTTTTTAAATGAGCCAATAAGTATCAAATTAGAAAAAAATAGTATCAGGAATCAACAAATAAGTTTTAGTTCAAACTCTGCTAAAATTGAAAGAAAAAATGATGAACTAATCATTACTCCGTTAGTAGAAGGCCGATTTGTAGTAAATCTAAAACTGGGTGATAAAATCATTGACCAAAGGGTTCTTTTTGCTGGAAAAGGAGAAGCGCCTGAAGTTATTTTAAAAGATATAATTGGAAATAAAACAACAATTAAAAGTGCACATTGCTTAGAGTCTGTGGGCGATGAATGGCAAGTTGTTAATTTTAATTTCATAACAATTGATCCGAATGGAATTACAAAAAAGTTAAAAAGTAATACAAGGTTTTTAAGAAATGAGCTTCGTGGTTTAACAAATAATTTGCCCGTTGGTAGTACAATTATCTTTGATCAGATAAGACTGTTAAACAAGGATGGAATTAAAACGACCTATGGTTCTCCAATTTTCATTGAAAAATAATGGCAAGATTTGTTAGAATAAAAAAGAGCAAAAATTTAAGGTTCAAGCTAATTAGTTTGATGTATCTTATATTTTTAGTTCTTTCAATTGTACAAATCCCTTCAGATTGGTTAAAGGTTAATCAGCATATCCGAACGTACATCAATAAACCTGAAGGAAATTATGAAGATGCCAGTTTAGATGAATTAGCCTTTCGTTTTGAAAAGGTATTTGACAATTTTATCAAGTTTATAAATTTTGATAAAAATACCGGGAAACTAAAAGAATCAAATTCCTTTAGTCAAAATGATGAATTCTTTATTAAAAGTAATTCAGGTTTAGAATTGTATCAAATCATTTTAGATTTGAAAAAATGGGCTGAGTTATTACCGGAAAATGATCAATCAAAACAATTGTTTTATGATTTATTCAAGGAAGATTTAATTAATGGAATTGAGAAGGAAGAATCAACAAAATGGTTAAACTGGAGGTGGAAACATATTCCAATTAGTTTATCAATCAACTTAATGGAAGAATTAAAACTGAGATTAAAATTACTTTCTCAATTTGAAAAAAAACTGGATAATACCCGAAATAAAAATGCTTTTCGAATTCGAAATAACCAATCAAAAATGAGAGTTGGTGACAAAACGGAATTATTATTAAATGGTGATAGTATTGAATATGTTAAAATTACAAGGGATGAGGTAGTAAGTAAAGAATACACTATAAATGGCGACACTCTAATTTTCACTCCTACCTATTCCGGTGTTTATCAATTGAGTATAATAGGAAAAAATTCAATCGAAAAACTACAAATAGATGTAAAACCAAAACCATTTGGGAATTCTAATCAAGAGGTGTTGAAAGTAGTGTATGTTGGTGTAAAATACCAGGAAAGTATAATCGGTTTAAAAAGTGGAATGACTTTAAATTCTGATGAAGGATGTAATGCCAAGTTAAACTTTAATAGGTCTACTATTGAATATTTACCAGAAAAATCAGGTTGGCTTAGAATGAGAGTTTCAAATCAAAATGGCTTATTTTGTTATGATTCAATTTATGCAAAACCATTACCAAAGCCTTTAATAAGAATTAAAGATTTAGCCGCTAATGTTCTTAGCAAAAAGAGATTTGTTAAAAATGGTGAACTGGAATTAACAGCTATGCATCCATCATTTGAAAGCAATGTATTTGAAATAAAATCCTTCAAAGTAAAATGGGTTGGAATTGGAGGAAGAACTGAAAATATTAAAGGAACAATTTTAAATGTAAATGCCGAAGAAATACAGAAAATGCAATACTTAATTATTCATTCAATTGAGTACAAATCTGGCATTGAAATCATTAAAAAAGATCAACCAATAATCATTCAAATTATTTAAAATGAAAACGTCTAAAAATTTATTATTGGGACTAAGTATCTTTATATACCTAAGTAGTTTTGGGCAGGATACATTAAGAATAAAGCAAACATTAAGCATTGCTAAAAATCAAATATTTAAAGTAAATCCGGGTACTGTAATTGTATTATCTCCGGAAACTAGAATATGGATTGAAGGAGGATGTAATTTATTAGGAACAAAAGAAAATCCCATTCAAATAATTTCAGAATTTGAACAAAGTCCGGGAATTGGTTTAAGTATAAACGGAAATACAAATAAACAATCAATAAATATTGATTTCATTGAGTTTAAAGGATTGGTTCAGGCAATTAGATTTGAGCCATTTTGGTACCGAAAAAATGTAACAATTTCTAATATTAAAATTTCAAATTGTAACTATAGTGAATCCAGCATTTATGTTTCAGCACCAATTTTGGATCAAAGGAATAAAGGAATATATTTTAGTCTTAAGAATAGCCAATTTTACAACAATAGTTCTGGTGTAATTTTAGAAGAATTTGGGAATAAAGGTTTATTCTATAATTTAGATCAATTGGCATTTTTCGAAAACTATTTTGCCGGAACTGATAATTCATTGGGTGTTTTACACTTAAATTTATCGAACTCTTATAAGCTGAATAATTATTATGCAGGAGAATTGCTTTTTCATCGCAATCAAATTGAAGCTAACGAGATTGGTGTTTCAATTTCAGGAAGTGCAGATTCGATATTAATAAAAAGAATATTTTCAGAGCCCAATAAAAGACCCATTTTTGATTTTTACACTGACCCTCGTTTACCAAAAGTTATTTATGAATCAAAGAAAATAGAAGAATGGAAGGAAGAATTATGTTTGGCAAAAAATATCCATCACAGTCTTGGAAAAATTGAATTGGAATACCTAAAATGCAAAGTGATTGAAGTTTCTGATAGCTTAGGAAATCCTATAGAATTCGAACAGAAAACAGAATCAGGCTCAACCCAATTATCCTACTTTTATAAAAATAATCCGATAAATATCAAATTACAAAATGGTATAATTTTGAGGTTGCCATTAATTGATAATAATTTAAAAGCAAAAAGAGACAGCCTTCAAACTATTGAAAACAAAACTCAATTAGACTCAATTCTAGTGGCTAAAACAGATGTTTTTAAATCTAATTATGAATTTGGAGTTTGGGGTGGTTTTTCAGCCTTTGCTGGTGATGTTAAACATAAATTTGGAGTTCCCGGCTGTTTGGAATGGACTGGCGGTGCATATTTACAATATAATATCAAACGCAATTTTTCATTAAGAGCAAGTTATTATAGAACGAACATAGGAATGCATGACCCGACTGCCCCTATTTTCTTGTTTCAGTCAGCACCTGTATACATTAATGATGTAAATGGTAGTCTTACAGAATTAAGTAGTTGGGAAACGAGTTTTAGAACCAAATTAAATTCTTTAGAATTTCAAACAATATGGTATTTAGGAAATAAAATCTATCAAAAGAATGAGAATAATAAAGGAAAATTCATCGTTGGAATATCATTAGGACTTGGGATTTTTCATTTTACTCCATATAGAGGTGCTGTTTATAGTAGATACAAAGATTCAGCAATTTTTGTTGAAGCCAGATCTTTAGGATTTGAAGGACAAAATTTCCTACCTAATTTACAACAATACGGGAGTTGGAGTTTTAATATATCAACGGGTTTAGAATTAAATTATATCTATAAAAAGTGGAAATTCAAATCAGAAATTCGCTATGTAATTACAGGTTCTGATTATTTAGATGATATGGGAACCGGTTATATGTATGGAGGCAATTATGACAATTGGCTTGAATCAAATAAAGATTGGGTTGGGCCAATAAACAAATACACTGGTAAACCTTTAAAATTAGAAGAGGTTTTTTCAAGAAAAAATGCTTCAAGTACAAGAAGGACAACAGATTTACTGCCGGATGGTTATTTTCAACTTCATTTTGGTTGCAGTTATGAAATTGATGACTTCATTCTTTCATTCAAAAATAAATTCAAAAAAAAAGCTAGTTAAAATAAAGGTGGTTGAATTAATCCTTAGAAAATTGTCAATGAAGTTTCTAAATTAAAATTTATGGCAAATGATAAAAATGGAAACAGTTTCTTGACAAACAAATCATTCAATGAATTTATTATTGTTATAGGATTAGGTTTTGGTTTATTTATATATTCTTCAACCTATAATGCCTTTTTTAATTCAAAAGCTGAAATTTCTCAAACATATAATAGTTATGATTTCATTTTTATATGCTTATATGAGTTACTGGTTATAAGTATTATAATAAAGTATTTAAAACACAGAAAGTGGATTTATAATGATTTCAATTTGCATTTTTCACTTGGGATGATTTTAGTGGCTTTGAGCTTAATTGTATTTCGAGAAATTTTAGGGTTTATACTAACATTTATTTTTGAACAGACAGAAATTTTAAAAGCTTCAGAAAAAGAAACTGAAATCAATATCTATTCGGGTTTCTTTAGTATTCTATTAATTACGATTATAAATTCAATTTATGAAGAGGTTTTACTAATAGGATATATTTTTAAACGTTTAGAAAAACTACATCCGGCATTAGTAATTAGTATTAGCTTTATTATAAGGGAATCATTCCATACTTACCAAGGTTTAGAAAATTTACCAATGGTACTTTCAATCTCAATTGTTTTTGGTTTGTACTATTATAAATTCAAAAAATTATGGCCAATTATACTGGCACATGGAATAAGCAATAGTATAAAATTCGCAAATGAACATTTTCATTGGTTCAATTAAGCTAGATTAAGAATCATTAGATTTGAAGCCTTCTTACAATATACATTTTTCAATTAGGTATATCAATTGCAATTCAAAATAAGAAAACGAATGAATCACTTATCGAACTTAATTACCTTTGAAGATTTAAGTGAAAAATATTCCAGTTGGATTATAAAATATATATCAGAAACTTACAGTAGTCCAATATATTTTATTTGGTATGCAGACCATGATGAGGCTAATAATAATAAAATACTAACTTATAAAAACGGTGAAATCTTTTCTACACACAATTTAAAAAAGTTAAAGACTAAAATTATTGCTGAGATTGAAAATTTAAATGTTTGTAAAAACATTTCCCTTTGGCTTAACAATTTTGGTGATTTAGAAATAGAAGAATTTTGTACTTATAATATCTTGAAGCTAAAAATTGAAATTTCAAAAGGTAATTTAGAAATTCAAATACTGGAAAGTTTTGTTAATTTCATTAATCTATTTGGTGATCTGGCCTATCAGGATTTTAGATATATAACATTCAAAAAATATCTTGAAAATGAAACTATTCAAGAAACTTGGAATCACTTTTATGATAACATTTTTTGGCCAAGGTTTCATAATAGAGAAAAATTCGAGTTAGAGGAACAGCCTTTAATAAAAATTGACACTATTGAATTATTAAATACACTAAATGAAATGGTTAGAGTATTTGAAACGTGCATTAAAGGACCTGGGAAAACTAGAAATTAAAACGAAATTTATTAATGTAATCTAGAATCAGATATACCTATAAAAAAGAGATGAGGATATAAATCTAAATTTATTTTCTGCTCTACAACTTTTGTACTTGGTCCTAATTTTGGTTAAATATCGCTTTAGCAGTAAACCAACCTC
>JBMLOK010000428.1:0-11297 GCA_049243005.1 Bacteroidia bacterium
CAAACTAAGTATTTTATGAGAACTAGTGCCATTTTCATATTTCACCCAAACCACATATAAACCATTTCCGTTGCCATCCAACGAAAATTCATGAGTCGGATTCAATTGGTGTGCCATTTGATAATTTTCCATTAGGACTAATCTTCCTGTAGCATCCAAAATACGTAATTCAGCTATTCTATTTTCACCATTAACTGATTCAAGGTAAAATATGCCATTACCCGGATTTGGATACACTACAAAGCTTCCTTTTGCTTCCTTTAAAGATTCAGCAATGGCAGTTGTATTACCAGGTGCCGCTCTTAACTTAAAGCTATCATACAAATAAGGAGAATTTCTAGCAGCTGCTGCATATAATCCTGTACAAGGAAGCGCCGCAATAGTTACCTGCATAGTTGAGGTATCTCTAATTCCATCAGCAGAAACAGCAACTAAAGTAACTGTATAAGTCCCCGGAGTGCTATACACTTTACCATAACTGCTTGTGTTGGTAGTATCAAATGTACCATCACCAAAATACCAATAATACTTAGAAATCCATCCTGTACCAAGATATAAAGATTGGTTATAAAAATTAAACAGATTTCCTGCCTCACACTGAATTGCATTATCTGTAGTAAATCCGGCACTTGGTCCTTTTGAATTAGGTCTGATATAAACTTGTGCTGAAGCAGAAGCAGAACAACCGTTACCATCAGTAGCAATTAGAGTTACCGTAAATGTACCAGTATCAGAATAACCTTTTAACGGACTATTTTGTGTTGATGTATTTCCATCACCAAATAACCATAAGAAATTTAATCCGGTTCCTGGTGAAGTATTGTCAAAATCAACTTTGTTTGAATTAGGGCAATCACAAGTAACATAATTAAAATTAAAACTTGCTCTAACCGGATTTATAATGCCATTTACTGAAATTTCTTTGATAATGGTATCTGAGCAACCATTTAAAGATTTAACAATCAATCTAACAAAATATGTCCCATTAGTATTGTAAGTATGCGCAGTTTGTGCACTATTCCCTGTATTAGTTAATGAACCTATATCACCAAAATCCCAAAAGAAGGAATCGGCATATAATGAAGTAGAATTAAATCTGACAGTCTTACTGCAAGAGTTTCCGATGATTTGAAAATCTGCTTGCGGCGCCGGGTTCATGATAAACAACTGCGAAACTGAATCTCTGCATATACCATTTTTAGCAACCAGTTTATAAGTATTGCCACCATAAGGCTGATTGATTACCCATAACTGAGCCTGTTGACCAATTAGCGTATCGTTTCTATACCATTCCCAAGCAGTAGCATCTTCACTTCTATCCACTAATAAAATTCTATTTTCACAAGCAAATTCATCTATTCTCATTTTGGCCTCAGGAATAGTTGTATAAACACCAGCAGGTGCATTTACTGTTAATGTAATAGTATCTACACAATGAGGTCCATTAAATGCGATAAGACGAACCTGATAAGTTCCTGCAACGGCATAAGCATGAATAGGATCATAGGTGCTATCTAAAGGAGATCCATCACCAAAATCCCAGATAAATTCTGTACCGGCATATGATGTACTGGTGAACTTAATGGCATTACCACAAGATAGAGTATCATATCTAAAATTAGCTGTAGGTTTTGGACCCGGGAATGGAAAAACAGGACCCGTAGCGGTATCTGAACAACCATTTGCAGCTACAGCAATAAGAGTAATAATTTTCCAGCCTGCTGTTGAATAAGTATAAGATAAATTAGCGGAATTGTCTTCAACCATGCTGCTATCTTCACCAAAATTCCAGATATGAGTGATAGAACCTGTAGATAGATTCTGGATTCGTGCCGTCATAGTACATTCTGTACCGGCATAAAATCTTGCAAATGAGGATGGCTTAACCTGAACTTGCTGGTAAGCTGTATCTCTGCAACCATTTGCTGCTACAGCAATTAAACGAACTAAATATACGCCTGCAGTATCATATTCTTTTCCAAATACAAAAGTATTAAGCGTATCTGTGGTACCATCTCCAAAATCCCAATAATACTTAGGTATCCAACCCTCACCGAAGTAAAGCGAAGTATTATAAAAGATAAAGCTATTGTCAACAAAACATTTTACTGAATCATCAGGATAAAATGAGGCCAATGCTCCTGATTTAGTTTGAAGAATAGTAATATTAGTATTGGCAGAATCTATACAACCACTTGAAGAAATAGCTACTAAAGTAACTGGATAAACTCCTGCTAAAGAATATGTTTTAGATGGGTTAGCTTGTGTGCTTGATGAACCATCATGAAACTTCCATACATAGGAAGCTGCTGTAGTTGAAAGATTGTTAAACTGAATTTTATTGATACAACTTCCACCAGTTTCTGTAGTAGTGAAAACTGCATTTGGCATCACTCCTGCATCGTCAACAACCACTTGCTGTTCAATAGTATCTCTGCAACCACCATTTGATGAGATTAATCTTACTGTATAATTACCATTTGCAGAATAAACATGCGAAGGATTTTCTAATACACTCTCATTGTTTAAGCCAGTTGAAGGATCACCAAAATTCCAAAACCATGAACTATCAAAATAAGAATAGTTATTGAAATTAACCTGACGTGTACAACGCAATGGGGTACTGCTGAAAATTGCAATTGGAGCAGGCGGAACTGTTATCGTTTGGCTAAATGTATCAGCACAATTGGCACCGGGTCCTTTAGCAATTAAAGAAACATAATGAACACCCGGACCGAAAGATCTCATTTGGTTATTGATGAAATTAGTACAAACCTGACCATTTCCAAAATCCCAAATATATTCTATTGCGTTTACTGATGTGTTTGTAAATTCAAGAGTACCATTACAATCAACTACAGTATAGGTAAAGCCTGCAGTTGGAAAAACCGGACCATTATAAGTAAGAGGCTTGGTAATTGAATCTGAACAACCAAAACCATTAATGATTAATTTAACCTGATAAGTGCCTGTTGAAGCAAAAGCTTTAACAGGATGTACATCCGAAGAGGTTGTTCCATCTCCAAATTTCCAAAGTACAGAAGAATAATAACCTGTGCTATTATTATCAAAAGCATATTCACCGGCACATAAAGGCAGATCAAAGCTGAAATCAGGCACACCCACTTCTCCTACTATAACCGATTTTGTTATTGAATCTGAACAACCGGCTGCACTGGTAACACGTAGTTTAACTTCAAAGGTATCGCTAAGCCCATATGTATGGTTCGGATTGGTGGAGACAGATGTAGCACCATCGCCAAAATTCCATAATGAGGTACTAAAAGAACCTGAAAGATTCGTGAAATTAAAAGAGTTGCTGCTTAAGCACTGAGTAGTATCGTTTACCGAAAAAGAAGGGATAGGATTTGCATGAATTGTAATATCAATTGTATCAGAATTTGTATTACATAAACTATCTGAAGTAACCATTAAAGTTACTTCATAAGTACCCGGAGTATTAAAAGAATAAGTTAAATTGGAATTATTAAGTAATATGGTATCCCAAACACCAATGATTATAAAATGAGAAGTTGTAATACCCCCTGAGTTTCCGATAAAATTGTTTTGGAATACAACTGAATTTCCGGTAATACATTGAGAAGCTTGATTTACCGTTAAAGTTCCTGTTGGGTTTGCCAACACTGAAAGAGCTGCTGTATCTGAATTATAACAACCTGAAATCGTATCAAAAGCTATTAAAACAAATTGATAATTACCTGCTGCAGGATAACTATATGATGTATCTGAACCAAAAGTAGTATCACGGTCACCATTGCCATATCTGAATTCATAACGCGTATGCGAAGCAGGACTAGTTGGAGTAAATTCAAACTCATTGTTAGTAAGACACCTGCTTATTGTATTGATTGAAAAAGCAGATTCAGGTAACTGACCAACACTGATTCTTCTGTAAACACTATCAACTCCACAAACGGTAGTTGTTTTATAGGTTATATAAGTAAAGCCGGAAGCAATTGCAGTGACTAATCCACCAGCAGACACTGTAGCTACAGATGGATTTGAACTTATCCAAGTACCACCAGGAACTGTATTTGTTAAAGTACTGGTTTCACCTATTAAACACAAAACTGAATCACCAGCTATGGCAGCAGGTGCAGCAGGATATGCATTAATTGTTAGGTTATATGTATCTGTATTGGTACAAGGACCCACTACAACTGTATAGGTAATTGTATGAACTCCAGGAGTACTTGCTGCAAGATTAATTTCACCTGTACTTGAGTTAATAGATAAACCGGCAGTTCCAGAATATG
Source organism: Bacteroidia bacterium (assembly GCA_049243005.1). Lineage (GTDB taxonomy): Bacteria > Bacteroidota > Bacteroidia > UKL13-3 > UKL13-3 > CAISCU01. The sequence continues at coordinate 4,278 of JBMLOK010000428.1, forward strand.
TTCCGCCCGCATCACCTACCAAAGTAGGAGTTACAGTTCCACTTGCACAATATGAACTCAAAGGATAACTTAAATCAGGAACATTACAACCTAAAGACAAATAAGCTGTTGCAGGACCTACACTTATATTTTCAACTGAAGCAAAAGCTTTATTTTGTTGAACACTTGGTGTTGTACAATTACTTATATCTGTTTCATAAGTTAAATATAAAGTTCCATTTGCCGGTACTTCATATTGTTGATTGGTAGTTGCCGATGGTGCTAAACCCTGCCAAATTTGCCAACCATTTGAACTAACAGAAGGTACAGATTGAGAATTGCCTGAAGTAATTTGACTTCCTGAAACAACAGGATTTGAGATACTCATACAGGGCACAATACTATCTCTTATTTCCGATGCAGCGATTACTTGTGTAGTTGGATTATGCAGTGTCACTGTCCATCTAACTTTTCCTGCTCCAAAGCCAGCATCGGAGCTAGCTGTTGTTAAAAAGGATGGATTTACTGATTTTGTAATTGACAAAGCCTGAGTTGATGCAGGAATAATTTGACTTCCGGCCAAACCTGAATATTTATAACGTTGACCTGATTTAGCTGCCGCCCAAGGAAATATTGTAACAGAAGGACTAATTCCTTTTACATACCAAGTATATTGAACAGTTACCTGATTGTTTGATGAAGAAGTTTGACCTGCCGGGAAATGTAAGCTGTCTTTATAACCAACTAAATTACTTACTCCACTTGTACCGCCTGTAATCCTTGAACCAACAAGTCGCAAAGCATATTCCGGGAAACTGGCATTACAATTAGGTTGAAAGAATAAATCATTATTATTTCCAAACTCATATACAACTGATTGCGTAAAAGTTTGACCTACATAAATTGAACTCGCGTTTAAACTTGATGATAAAGCTTGTCCAGCGGCACTTGCAGAAAGTAAAGTGTTTGTTGAAATACTTGCATTTCTTGTAACTGTACCATTTTCATTACTACTTACACTTAATGTATAATTGGCTGTTTTTCCATCGAAAGGAGTACCACCAACACACACATTAGAATAATCAATATAAAAATAAACCGGAACTTTTTGCCCGGCTGCTAATGATGAAAATGTTCTAACCGAATCGGCAGGTTCAATGAAAAGATTTGCATTGGTTCCGGTAAAACCATCAAACTCTGCTCTGATATTAGTAAGTGTTCCAGCAGTAGTATTGTGAATAGTAAATGACATCCAGGCACCCCGAGGTCCTTGACTATTACAATTATTTCCATCAATCCACATCACTTGTTGTGATGTGAGGTTAATGGTTTGTGCGGTTTGTCTTTGCGTTAAGAACAAAACACAACAAATTGTTAATAAGATTCGTAAATTATTGAGCATAAGGTTATAACAAACATAAGCGTCATAGACCTTATACACTAATTCTTTATTTAAACAGGTATTTAATTAGTCTAAGTGGCTGTTATACGTGTTTATTTGGCTTGCACAATTGTTAACATCGAAGCATTTTTAAGTTATTTTGATACTTATAGTTGATTTATTTATTATTACTTGTACTAATTAATGAAAATAGATTACCCGCTTCTTTTTCAAAATTTTGTTTAATGAACATTTAAGGTTTTGTTGATGATGATTACTTTATAAAATCAAAAAAAACCTAAAACATGAATAAGAACCGGAACTAATTTTTTTGAAATATTTAAAATCTGTAAGAAATTTTAGCGATTCAAAAAAAGAAAATCAAACAAAAACCGCAGAATTTATACTTCGTCTTAAATCTTGGTCTTCCTATATTATTGGGTAAATTTGAATAAAAACAATATGCGCAAGATCTTAGCGATTACTTGTTTGCTTCTTCTCTTTAGTTCATTCAATATTGCGCAAACAAAATTGGATTTACCTCCACTTATTCCCTTTAAATACAAGGGAAAATTTGGTTATAAAAATTCACAAAATCAGATTGTTGTTAATCCTATTTACCAAAACGTAGGCTTGTTTATAAATGGAAAGGCCATCGTATCTAAAGAAATAAATGGAATAAGGCTATCTGGTGTTATTGATACAAATGGCAAAGAGCTTGTACCAATAAAATTTAAACTTTCGAGTTCAATTTATATGGAAGGTAGGGGTTTTGAAGCGAATGGCTTTATTGATACCAAAGCCTGTTTTTTCATTGTTACAGATGAGTTTAAGCAACCCAAAAGTGTGGGGGTTTGGGACAGAAACGGTGATGTAATAATTGAGCCAGAATTTACTTCTATTAGTGTAGAAGGAGATAAAACTAAAGGATTAATTTTTGTAGTAAAAAAACAAATTGGTACAGATGAACTTGTTGCAGTTTATAATACAGTGGGAACTTGTCTTTTTCCCTTAGGTTCGAGAACTAATTATTACAATTGGCAAAACATTAGATTCGGTAAATCACCAAAAGAAATTTTATCTCAAGAACAAATATTACAAGCCGATACGTCACAATCATATATGTACAAAAAGGATTTGTACTCACTTGGTTTTTCAATGAATCATGCAATTGTAATGGATAAAAAAACTTCTCTCTATGGTATATATAACCTTAAAACAAAAACATACATATTGCCACCTGCATACAGATATATAGGAACTATCGGAAGAGGTTTTTTGGTTTGCACTTTATTAGATAAAAAAAGAAAAACAATTGTGCTAAACAATCAATACCAGGTAAGAGACACTTTAACAGAAATGAACGATTTTACCTACCATTATGGAAGTCAGTTTACGTATAATCATTCAGGTATTATTTACAGTGGCAACTATAAACAATTGAATAAAATTGGTAACCCAACATCAAGATTTAAACATTTTCCTAAATTAGGTTTAATGTTAATTATAGATAAGAGTGCTAATAAGGCCTTAGTATTTGATACACTAGGCAAATCAATATTTGAATCCATATTACCAGAAAGGTATCTCTATGATGATGTTCGCTTTAATGATTTGGTTCAGACCGAAATAAAGGAGGCCCAAAACTCAGAATCTTTACTAAAAGTATTGGATTTGGCATTTGCACCTTTGGCAGAAACAAGCTTATCAAATGCATATAGAACCTCATTAGATGGACAAATATTTTATGCCTCTTATGATAGTAAATTGCTTGCTGTTTTAGCAAAGGATGTTGAAAAATACTTTGCCATAAAACGCAATGGCGTGAGGCAGGTATTTGAGTGTATAAATGGCCGACAAATAGCATTACCCGAGGATCTTAGATGTTTAATATTATTTGGAACCGATACACTTTATGCTGCAAAGCATATTACTTCGCCAGAATTCTTTAAGGTTGATGTAAAGGGAAATTTAAGTGCACTTTCTGCACAAGAGCGCTTAGCATTAATTGCGCGAATAAATGCGAAGATTACACCTTTAGTGGACAATTGTTATACTTGTATATTTAAGAATTCTTCTATGTTAAACCAAAATTGGATTTGGGAATACCAAGCGTTTTCATCAGACAACATAAACATCCCGCTCCCAATTTTAGTTCCACAAGCTAATCCATCATCCTATAATATTGATATGTCACGTGGACAAAGCATCTTTTTCCACCGAACAACTTTGGAGGTTTATGGAGTCTTTAAAAAATTTCCTAGTTCTGTTGTCTTACCTACACCTTACTACAATCTGTTTCGTATAAACAAAAAGAATGGAGACTTAAAAGACTATCAGATTAGGGAATTTTAATAAAATTGAGATAGGTGTCTTTTAATAATCTCTTTACCAAAATTTAGTTTTGTTAATTTGAAATTATATTATTAAGCAATTCGATTATCCGCATGTTTACCTATAAACAAATTTATCAAAACTTCATAGCTGATTATTATTCGTTAAAATCAAACTAAATCTCAAAAATGAAATATGATTAGCATTATGTTTCTTTAAGCAAGTTCTTAAAATCCAGAATGGATGACGTTATTATAGAAAATAAAATACGAAGAAACACCCCCCCAAGGTCCGCGTGGTGGAGTTTGGGGGAATTTGGTTTACAGCATTTTCTATAAACATGTGACCACCTTCAGGGTCATTAATTTCATAGAATTGACCAATTTAATTCCAAAAACTTTTTGATATTAATTCTCAATATGTTTATTGTATTTTAAAAAAATACTCCTTGTAAACATGCGGATATTCGTACAAATTTTTAATGATGAAGTCATTTTAATATTATTGTTCTTAAAACAATTACAAAGTAAATTTGAGCAGATTATACAAAAATGCTAGAAGCTCTTAGAGAGCGGCACAGCTAGCATTAACAGCGATCACTTTGTTTCCAAATGTTCATTGGATTTACTTAAGAAAAAAATTTAGAGCTACTTATTTAAAAAGAGTTGGAGGAGTATAAATAAAAACAAAAAATTGATGTGAACATGAAAAGTAAACCATTAAGTTTTGAATCCCTAGTTTCAGTAATTGAAGAAACACATCTTCACTTTCAAAAGCAGGCTGTAAAGGCTGTTAATGTATCTTTAACAATTCGCAATTATTTGATTGGATTTTACATTGTAGAGTTTGAGCAAAAGGGTGAGGACAGGGCCGCTTATGGTGAAAAACTATTGAAAAGTATTAGCGACAAAATTTCAACTAGAGGATTAAGTGAAACCAATTTAAAACTGTCGAGGCAGTTTTACCAAAACTATCCGGAGATTGGAGGTTTATTGAAATCTGATTTCCTCGATTTATTACCTAAATCAATAAGTCAGTTATCGACTGACAAATTACAAAGCCTTGAAAACAAATCAATTGAAACAAGTCAGATGTCGTCTGACCTATTGAGGATAGATCAAGCTCTTTCAAAAACAGATAACTACTATAGAAACCTTTTGGAGCGACTCTCCTTTTCACATTTTGTTGAACTCATTAAGATTGAAGACAAGACCAAAAGAACTTTTTATGAGTTACAAACATTAAAAACTACACTATCTATTCAAGAACTTAAACGCCAAATAAATACATTGGCTTATGAGCGTATAGGATTGTCTTCAAATACCGAAATCGCTATAAAACAATTACAAAGTAAAATTGAACCTGAAAACATGAATGATGTTATCAAATCTATTTACACATTTGATTTCTTGGGTTTGAAATCAGACAGCTTGATAGAGGAAAAAGATTTAGAAAGCTCGCTACTTGATCATTTGCAGGAATTTATACAAGAGTTGGGATATGGCTTCTGTTTTGAATATCGCCAAAAGCGTTTATTGTTTGATGATGAATACTTTTTTGCTGACCTAGTATTTTATCATCGCATTTTAAAATGCCATGTGATTGTAGAGCTAAAAGTAGATGCGTTTAAGCACGAATATCTTTCACAACTAAATACCTATGTGGCCTATTACAATGCCAAAGTAAAGCGAGAAGACGATAACCGCGCCATAGGCATTTTGCTATGTACAGAAAAGGGTAAGCAATTGGTAGAATACGCCACGGCCGGTATGGACAATAATCTCTTTGTTTCTAAGTATTTATTGGAATTACCTAAGAAAGAACAATTGGAAGCATTCATTGTAAAAGAGTTGAAAGCGTGGAAATGAAAAAAGTGAAGGTAAAAATCTTCACTTTTTTAACTATAACTCTATAATTTTTTGTAGCCCCGACGAGAATCGAACTCATATCAAATGTTTAGGAAACATCTATTCTATCCATTGAATGCTGACGAATTCGGCTAGAAATTTTTCTTATAAATCTATTATTCATTTAGCCGAATTGTCAGCATCCTGACCGGCTTTGCCGCGTCAGGGCTACGAATCTCGTTTGATTAATTACCAAGGTACTTTGCGATAAACTTCTTTTTGCGTTCCTTAGAAAGGTTTTTTAACTTCATTTCCAACCGATATGCGGAGGATTTATCAGCCTTTTCTATGAAACCTATCAATTCCCATGGAACATACCGTTTAGTAGATGTATTCTGAAACGAATTGTGCTCGCTTAAACGCCTTTGAACATCATCAGTATGACCAACATAATAGCTATCATAACCTTTGGAATAAAGTATGTAAACATAGAACATTTATAGAGGTAGATAGTAGTCTCGAGCAGAATCGAACTGCTATCAAATGTTTAGGAAACATCTATTCTATCCATTGAACTACGAGACCAGAATTTTCAAAAACCAGAATTCAGATTTATGTTGTGAAATATGAATTTTAGCTTAAGTTTTACGGACCGCGAAAATAACAAAAGATGCGGATTAGCCAAAGTAAAAGATAATTTCAGCTGTTAAAGCCAAATTGATTCCTTCAGTATTTCACTCAAATTGTGTGTGTTCAGAAATAAAATTAATCTGACAAGGTGATAAGAACCTAATGATAAACCCAATACAATTGCCAGCTTTTTGCTATAAAACCATTCTTTAAAATATTCTTTTTTATTGATGATTTCTGTTGTAAACAAAAAGATAATCAGCAAACAAAAAACAAAAGTAGCCGGGCCAAATAAATGGTAGGATATACTTTGTTGTAAATCGCCTTTGTAGATATAAACTAGTGATTTGGTGATGCCACAACCCGGGCATGGCAGGCCACTCAGAAGTTTAAATGGACATAATGATTGATTGCTTTTTATATCATGTTCGCTTTCAAATTCAGCAATAAAAAAAGGAATAGCCAGGCTAATTAAAGCTCCGGCTATTCCTAATAATTTTCTTTTTACTGAAAACGAATCTGTCATTCAGTTACAGTAAAACCTTAATCGTTGTACAATTTGTTGATTTCACCTTGAACAATCATTGCTGAAACCATTGGAAAGAAAAATCCAAGTACCAACAATAAAACTGTTTGGTCGTTGGGTTGCTGATTGGTTCTTTGGTAAATAGCAGGTAATCCGTCTTTACCGATTAAATAATAGAAATACAGGTTCACCGGAAAACAACAGCCCGAGAAAATAGCAATCGGAGTTGATACAATTTCTTTATCGGCTACAGCATTAATTACTTCTGCCGATTTAATGTTCCAGTAAATTAAGTACAATCCACAGGTGATGAATCCGAGGAT
>JBMLOK010000429.1:0-3410 GCA_049243005.1 Bacteroidia bacterium
GCTTCATCAGCCCAATTAGGATTGTTTCTTACCTGATGAGCATAAAAAGTATGGATATTATCACTTTTCTTAATCAATTCAGCTTCCTCAATACATTGAGCTCTAATACCTACCTGTGTTAATGGAACTTCAATATCGTGAACTCGGGCCATCACAGAAGCATGTGAAAATGGATTGTTATTGTACTCGTTTCTTAAATCACTATGAGCATCTAATTGTAAAACATGCACATTAGGTACATATTTTTTAACAGCCATAATTGTTCCTAAACTAATGGTATGTTCTGCTCCAAGTGTTATTGGGAACTTTCCGTCTTTTAAAAGTTTAGCAGTCTTTTTTTCGATTAATTTAATGGCTTGAAGATTTACCAAACCATCGAAATCCATAGGTTCTAAAGTACAAATACCGCCTTTTCTGTATGATTCCTGGTCTAATTCTTCATCAAATAATTCAACAAATTGCGAAGCTTTTATCATAGCTGCAGGACCTTTATAAGAACCTGCTAAATAAGATGATGTGTATTCATAAGGAGCAGATTGAATAACATATTTAGAGTCTTCGTAAGAATAAAGTTCCTTTTCAGGAATAGCTAAAAAGTTTTTTTTAGAATTATAATATTTCATTTTTATTAAAAAATAGCTGTGGGGATTTCAAATTCGTTATCAACATCTGTTAAAACAAAGGGTTTTCCTTTGGTAACACAAATGGTATGTTCAAATTGGGCTGATAATTTTCCATCAATTGTTCTGGCTGTCCAACCATCATTTTTATCAACTTTACTTCTGGCTTTACCGGCATTAATCATAGGTTCGATGGTGAAAATCATACCGGGAGCTAAAATTGGACCTGAATTTTTCTCAGAAACATGGCAAATTTCTGGTTCTTCATGGAAGCGAATGCCAACACCATGGCCACAAAATTCATAAACTACTGAATAGCCAAATTGTGTAGCATATTTATTGATTTCAAATCCAATATTTCCTACAAAATTGCCTGTATAACATTGTCTGATACCAATATTGAGACATTCTTTGGTTACATCAACCAGTTTTTTCGCATGTTCGGTAACATTTCCAACCATAAACATTTTCGAAGTATCTCCAAAAAAGCCATTTAAAATGGTTGTAACATCAATATTTACGATATCACCATCACGAAGTTCATATTTACCGGGGATACCATGACAAATAACGTCATTAACAGAAATACAAGATTCTTTAGGATACCCGTGATAGCCAAGTGTAGCAGCCTTAGCTCCATTATCACGCATAAAATCAGCGCAAATTTTGTTAAGAAAATCGGTACTAACACCAGGTTTTACGTAAGGCTCTACTATTTTTAAAGTTTCACCTGCCAATTGGGAACTTAGTCTAATTCCTTCAATCTGTTCAGGTGTCTTAATGATTATCTTACTGCGCGTATCTCTAAATGCCACTGTTAAAAAATTTAGGCAAATCTAAGTTTTTCCAAGTGAAATTTAGCATGTTTATAATCAAGGGAAGATTACATATCTTTTAGTAATCCATTGATTTCTTCAATGGCAAAAACAATTTGATTTTTAACTTCAGCAACCATTCCAGGTACTTTTTCTAAGTTACTTTGCTCTTTGCCGAATTTTTCTAAATCTCTGATGAGTAAAAACAAATTGTTTGCACCCAACATTTGGATAGGAGCTTTCATTTTATGAGCTAAATGACCAATTCCTTCATAATTACCAGATGCCAATAATGCATCAAATTGATCCGCCTCGGTAGCTGTAGAGTTTACAAATAACTCAAGCATTTCCTTAATGAATCCTTGGTCTCCTCCGGAAATTTCTTTTAGATAGTCTAAATTGATAATGTTTGCCATGTTAGGTTAATCTTATTACAAGATTAATAATAATTTCACAAAGGAAAACTAATATTTGTCCATAATTTACATGTGGGAAATTCAATTAAATTCAATAATCTTACACTTTCAAATATGACAAAATCAGGAATTGTAAACATTTCACTGGTTCCATTGAGAGCCGAACCCAGTAGTAAATCAGAATTGGTTAGCGAGTTATTATTTGGTGAAACTTATACTGTTTTAGAAGAAACAGAAGATTGGTATAAGGTTGAAAATCATTCAGATGGATATACAGGTTGGATAAATAATACCCAATTTACATTACTGGAAAACTCTGAAATTCCTAATACAATTTTTTGTAAATTTCCATTTTCTATTGTAAAATCTGAGGGTTCAGAAAGCCCTTTCTATGTGCTGCCAGGATCAAGAATTTTTAAAAATAATTCAGGTGATTTTTTTCTAAATGGCAAAAAATATTTAGTTGAAATTGATTCTTTTAGCAGAAATATTTCTATTGCTGAAATTTCTAAACTATTTTTGAATAGTCCTTATTTATGGGGAGGAAAAAGTTTATTTGGTATAGATTGTTCCGGATTTACACAAATTGTTTTCTCAATATTTGGATTAAATATTCCAAGAGATGCCTATTTACAGGCTGAATTAGGTAATCAGGTTGATTTTATTTCAGAAACAAAACCGGGTGATTTAGCTTTTTTCGAAAACAAGGATGGAAAAATTACTCATGTAGGTATAATCATTGAAAATCAAAAGATTATACATGCCTCCGGAAAAGTTAGGATAGATGAAATAGATAGTTTTGGTATTTTTAACAAAGATTCGGGTAAACATTCACATCAATTAAGATGGATAAAAAGACTTGAATTTTAAAACAAATTGGAAACTTTAACCTTATCATATAATAATCATAAATCTATGTCATTAAAAATTGGCGACAAAGCCCCTTCGTTTAAACTGTTTGATACAGACAAAAAAGAAGTATCATTAGAAGATTTTGCAGGTAAAAATTTAATCGTACATTTTTTTCCAGCAGCATTTACAGGTGTTTGTACTACTCAATTATGTACAATTCGTGATGGAATTGGTATGTACCACAACGATAAATGTGATGTAATTGCAATCTCAGTTGATAGTTTATTTACTTTAGGTAGCTTCAAAGCTGCTCAAAACTTAAACTTTACATTGTTATCTGATTTTAATAAAGACGTTTCTACAGCTTATGGCGCTTTATACGACACTTTTGTATTCAATATGAAAGGTGTTTCTAGAAGAGCAGCATTTGTAATTGATGGAAATGGAACAATTCAATATGCACAAGTTTTAGAAAGTGCCGGTGATTTGCCTGATTTCAATGCAATCAATGAAACTTTAGCTAAATTATAAGATTTAGTAAATTTAACTAATTCATTAAAAGGAGTATGTAAAAAAACATGCTCCTTTTTTTGTTTATTTGATGTTAAAGCCTACTTTTGCATTCCCAAAACGGTTTCGTAGCTCAACTGAATAGAGCATCTGACTACGGATCAGAAGGTTACAGGTTTGAATCCTGTCGAGACCAC
>JBMLOK010000430.1:0-1853 GCA_049243005.1 Bacteroidia bacterium
AGGGAGGCGGCTTTTCTTCCGGAAATAGGCTTGCAGTAATGAAAATTCGAGACGAAAATTATAGCTTGTTTCTAAAAAAAGGCTTTTCAATGAGTATGGATTACGCGAAATTAATCTCCAAATGTTATTCGAATAAAGATTCTTTATAACAACAAGCAAAAGCAATTAGGCCATTGGCTTAGTGGGTTGTTTTGAATTGGCATTTTTAAAATTTTGGGCGTAAATTGAAAGCAGACGATTCTACCCTCCAATCCCGCCAGAGGCCAGCAGCCAGTTGCCAGCAGCCTTCCTACAGGCTTCTTCCCGACACAAATTGCAAATTGTTTTTCGATTGTGCGTATTTGGCTTCTAGTTCAACCAATTTTGCTTGGGCTTCAATCAAAGTTCTTTCCCTTTGGTTTACTAAAAACAATGAGCTTTCACCTGCTTCAAAACGAATTTCTTCTGCATCTCGTAGTAGTGTTGCATTGATTACTAAATCTCTTTGAATGAGTACCAATTGCCTGAAATTATCCATTTCATTATAAGCCAATAATACCTGATTAACAACTTCTCTCCTACCTTGTTGAAACTCTAATTCACTGTCTTTAATTTTTAAGTTGGTTAGTTGAAGTTTACCTCTTTCTTTTCTTAAAAATAAACTAGAATAAAATGTCATACCGAATTTATAGTTCTTGGAAAACAATCCGGGTACAACATCTTCGCTTCCATTTGTATAAGTTTGAAAAGGATAATACTCTAGATTCAATTGTGGCTTTAAGTTTTCAAGAGCTAATTTTCTATCGAATTGATAATGGTTAATTTTTAAACTCAATTTTCTTACTTCAGGATGTGAGTTTTCTGCAAAAGCTAATAATCCAGCCAATGAATCTTTGCTTAACAACATAATCTCATTTCCTTGTGAAGATGGCCTAACAAAATCTGCAATTTGAATCGGATTGTTTTGCTCATCCCACAAATAATTTGATAAGGAAATACGGGCGTTTAGTAAGTCCATGTTAGATTCTGTAAGTAATACTTCTCTCCTCTTTAATTCCGTCCAAGCTTCTACTGAATCAATAGGTTTTTCTTCACCACCAAGAATTCGGTTTTTAATAAAGTTTAATCTTATCGATGCCAACTCGAAATTTTTCACCATTAAGATATTTTTCTGATAAGCCGATTGCCAGTTCCAAAACTCCTTAGATGCTGAAATAAATAATTTATTTACAACCTTAATTTGTTCAGCTTGATTCATCTGTGAGAGCAATTCCGCTTGTCTTAATCCAATCCTTCTTTGGTCGGTAATTAAGCCTCTTAAAACAGGTAAATTAACACCAGCATATAAAAGCTGGTAGTTTACATTTTGAGTACCTCCAGTAAGCGGGTCAAACTTACCAGCCTCAGGACTTACAGAGATTCCGCTACTTTGGTCCATACCAGCTTTGAAGTCTAAACCAATTAAGGTTGGAATTTTAATCTGAGGTTCAAAATAGCTGTATGAATTTACTCCTTTTGTTGTTTTATTATCAATGCCAGTTTGAATAACAGGGTCGAAACTTCCTCTTGCAGTTCTAATTTCGTTTCTAGCCATTTCTGGCAATAAACCTGCTTGTTTAGCAACAGGATGATTTCTTAGAACCAAATCATAAAACTTATTAAAACTCAATAAACTTGAGTCTTGAGCATTTACTTGAATTTGAAAGATTGAGAACAAAAAACAGAAAACAAAAAACTTTATTTTCATTTCTTTTCCTCCTTATCTTTTGAATCAGATTTTGATTCAGACTTAGAATCTGCTTTAGCTGTAGCAGCTTCTAATTCACTAATGTATTCAGGAGGAAAGCCATTAAATTCACGCCATAGTTCGTACC
>JBMLOK010000431.1:0-1941 GCA_049243005.1 Bacteroidia bacterium
TTGAAGAATATTTACGTAATTATAAAGGTACTGTTATTGTGGTGAGTCACGATAGATATTTCCTTGATAAAATGGTAAGTAAAATTGTAGAAGTGAGTATGTCGAAAATTTTCGAATACCCTGGTAACTACAGTTTCTATCTTGAAAATAAGTCGGAAAGAATGGAGTTACAACAACGTTCTTACGATAACCAACAACAATTTATCAAAGACCAGGAAAAGCTTATCAACCGCTTTAAAGCCAAAGCATCAAAAGCTTCTATGGCTCAAAGTAGGGTGAAAATGTTGGATAGAATTGAACGTATTGAAGCACCTGAAGATGATAACAGAGAAATCAATATTCAATTTAGAGTTGGACAACAACCGGGAAGAACCATTACTGAATTCAATGGAGTTTCTAAAGCTTATCCGGATATCGAAATTATCAACCGTGCTGAAGCCCGTATTGAAAGAGGAGATAAAATTGCGCTTATCGGAGCCAATGGAAAAGGTAAATCTACCCTACTCCGTTTAATGGCAGGAACAGATACTTTTGAAGGAGAAATCAAACCCGGATTCAATGTTCGTCAGGCTTTCTATGCTCAGCACCAATTAGAATCATTGAATTTGCAAAACGAGATTTTGCAGGAATTAATGGAATTTGGAACCGACAGAAGTGAAACCGAATTAAGAACAGTTTTAGGCTGTTTCTTATTTGAAGGTGATGAAGTTTTTAAACGCATTAAAGTATTAAGTGGAGGAGAAAAAGCCCGTGTTGCATTAGCTAAAACTTTGTTAACAGAAGCAAATTTCCTATTACTGGATGAGCCTACCAATCACTTGGATATGCGTAGTATCAATATTTTGATTCAGGCATTACAAGGTTATGAAGGTAGTTTTGTGGTAGTGAGTCATGACCGTTTCTTTGTTTCTCAAATTGCCAATAAAATTTGGTGGATTGAAGACCAGGAAATTAAAGAGTATCCGGGAAGTTTTGAAGAATATGAATATTGGAGAGCTAAACAGGAAGAAGAATTAAAGAAAAATCCTGTTGCGAAAGTAACAACTAAAAAAGCTGTTGTTATTGAAGAACCCAAAAAGCAAGCTGAAAAAGCACCGGTTAGTAACAACTATATCCAAAAATTGAAAAATCAATTTGAGGATTATGAAAAGAAAGTTGCTGCTACAAAACTCAAATTAAGCGATATAGAAAATTCTTTTGCTAAACCAGAAAACAGTGGTGATGTAAAAAAAATGGAAGAATTAAACCGTTTTTATGATGCTGAAAAGAAAGCATTATTACATCTTGAAAAAGAAATGGAAGCTGTTTTAGAAGAATTAATCGAATTGGAATAAGTCGGTTTTTCTCATCTATTCTTACTATTATTGATTGAATGATTGATAAGGTTAAAAATTGGTGGAATGAAACCATCTATGAAATTTCGCCTCCATACAGAACTTATATACCAAGTAGAAGAAAAGGAATCATTTCCCTACTAAAATTTGGTATTATAAGTGGTTTATTTATTGCCTTATTTGTTTTATTATTTATCAAAAAGGGAGTTTGGTTTGTCTTTCTTTTGGGTTTGGTTTTATGTTTGATTGAATTGTTTACATGGTCAAGTTATTTAACTAAAGAAGTTGAATTAAGATTTGGCAAGAAATTAGTTAAGGATAAAACCAGGAAATACTTTTTTACAAAAGAACAAAAGAAGCTAACCATCAACTTATCGCTTGCAAAAATTGCATTGATATTTCTATTATTTTCCGGCGGAATGTTTTGGATGAGTTTGCCAGAAACACAAGTTAAATTCATTAGTGAAAATGATTTAGTGCTTGTATTAGAACCGGGAGATACTTTGTATGCCAGAAATTCTGATGTAGATGTAAGTTATAGAGAAGCTGAAAATACATTTATTAAAGTACCAAACGGACGTAAAAGAATCCGTTATAATTATTTTTA
>JBMLOK010000432.1:0-1735 GCA_049243005.1 Bacteroidia bacterium
AGAAGCCTCCCAATCTTTGAACTTTTGTCCTTCTGGCGAAGCTTCCCATTTTTTTCTTTCCTCCAAAGCGGCTTTTTTCTCAGCCTCAGTCATTTGTCTGGGAGCAGCAGGTTTGGCTTCGGATGTCGCTTCTGTTTTTATTTCACTATTGGTACATGCATAGAACAATCCATTAACCACAAACACTGATACAATCAGCAATAACAAGCTTCTTTTCATAATTTTCTTTTCCTTAATGATGGTTGGTTTTTTATATCGACACGTAGGATGGACCACAGTCCATCCTTAACAAGGGCAGATGGACCGCAGTCCATCCCTAGCAACCTAGGTTTTTGTCAATGAATTTTTCTATCCAAAAATCCCAAATGCATTTTTTGGTATCCTATCTTGCTAAAATCGAATCCCAACTGAAGATAATAATCACAGCACAAATCAATAATGAGATGATGAGTGGTTTTGCTATTGATTTTTTGGGATAGTTCAATGAACCCGGTATCAATGTTTTCTGAAAATGATCAGCTAATATTTTCCCTCCAATATAGTTGATGGCCAATGTCAACAAGGCATTGGGTCTTGAAGGTATCATCGCAATTACCAATGTGGCTACAAAAAATAAAATGGCAAATATACTTACCATTTTTGCTGCTTGTTTATTGCCAACTGCTCTCAGATTTGATACTAGTAAGGCTGCTCCGAAAATAGATGAAAACAATATTGAAAATGCAATGATATTCAGCCTTGAATAAATCTGAATACCATTGCTTTCTATGTCTTCTTTTGAAATGAATTCTTCTGTTTTTCCTTCTTCTTCCATCAAAATCTAATTGCTTTCATCATGCACATATAAAACACTTACAGCTCCGGAAAGCATAAATATTCCTGCCAATACAATGGCGTAAATCGCATTGTTGTTATAAAGTGAATGAACTATTGGTCCGCCTACAATACCATTAATAATTTGAGGGATGGTAATGAAGAAATTAAAAATCCCCATATAAACACCCATTTTTGCTGATGGTAATTTACCTGCCAATATCGCATAAGGCATGGCTAATATAGATGCCCAAGCAAATCCAACTCCAACCATCGAGAATAACAAGTCTGTTTTATCATCCGCAAAATACATGCTGATTAATCCAATTCCACCTGCAATTAAAGAGAAAGCATGTGTTTTTTTCTTGCCAATCATTGCAGCAATTCTTGGTAACATCAATGCATAAATGGCACTTACTCCATTATATACGCCAAAGATAATTCCGGTCCAGTTTTGTGCATCTCTAAATTGATCACTGCTGGTATCATCAATCGATAATCCATAAACATGGTGTGCAATAGCCGGAGTTGTAAATACCCACATGCTAAACAATGCAAACCAAGAGAAAAACTGAACCAATCCCAATTGTTTCATGGCTTTTGGCATGTTTGCAAAGTCTTTGAAGATTTCAGAAAACTCTGATTTTGTTTCTTCTTTCTGACCATTATACAAAGCCATTTCTGCCGGAGAATATTCTTTGGTGAAAATCACAGTAATCAAAATACAAGCAAGGAATACAATGGCTCCAACATAAAATGAATAAGTAACATTATCTGCTACCATTCCTGCTGGTGCCGATGATGAAACTCCGAAATAGTTGAACATGATATAAGGCAACCAAGAACCAACTACTGCTCCAATTCCAATTAAAAAGGTTTGAATAGAAAATCCCAATGTTCTTTGTTTGTCTGATAAATTATC
>JBMLOK010000433.1:0-6640 GCA_049243005.1 Bacteroidia bacterium
TCTTCTTTTTGTGTTCCAAAGAGAATTTTATCACCGGTTTTTAGTACCAATTGTAAACCTATATTTCCGTTTACATTATAGGCTCTGTTTTTTTTGCTGAAACCTTTTATTCCCCAACCACCATATTCTTTTATAGGCTCATATTTTCTTACTTCTGCCGATTTGATGTCTTGCCAAAGAATGGTTTTTAGTTTGAAGTGAAAAGGGATAAACTGATAATGAATTCCCTCATCATCAAGCTTGGTTTTTAATTGAAGCAAAAACAACAATCCAACAATCAGGAAAAGTAAAATACTCATGGCCAATAAGCCAAGCCATTGGTCGGTTTTAGAATCTAAACCCATCATAACAGGTATGAATGGAATAACACATGCGGCAAGTAAAATCAGCCATAACCACCATTGCGTAAATCTTTGTTTTTCTTCGAATTTTTCCATGATTGCAAATAATTGATGGGCAATTTTACATGTTTATTTGTGATTAATGAAAAGCGGAGTGTTTTGATGTTGCTTGTTTTGAGTAATAATGTTTAGGTAATAAACACCGGTGCTCAATTCAGATACGTCATATTCTGAATCATACGAACCTATTGTTTTTGTAAATGTTTTCACCAGTTTGCCATTAGCTTGGTAAACTTCAATTTCACTAATCTGACTTTGTTTAGTATCCTCACTTATTTTAAACGTTCCGGTACTTGGATTCGGATAAACAACAAATCCTTTTACCATTTCATTTTCAAACAGTGAATTTGCACTTATAAGCACTTCATTCGAAAACAGTTTTATATTAGGTTCACATGCATCAGAACTTAGAAGCTCAATCGTCAATTGTTTTTGAAAATTTGTTTGAACAGGTATTGAATAATCAGAAACCTGCGAACCTAAATTGGCAATGATTTGGTAAGGATTGTTTCCTGTTTTTTCATACACCCTGAAACCGTTTGCAGCAGGAAAACCAGCCGGAATTTTCCAACTAAGTATATGTGAGTTTCCTGATTTTGTTATTGATAAATGTATTCCGTTTAAAGCAGAACTAAAAGGAGTTTTATTACCACAAACATCTTTTGCCTGAACATAATAATAATCTGTGAAACCACCGATTTGTAAGCCTCCGGAATGCGCATAACTATTGGTTCCTCCATACAAACTAGTAATATATTCGAATGGTGAACTTAAAGTTTTTCTTGAGAAAATATCGAATGTTTGAATGGCAGAATCGCTGCTTTTTGAAACATAAATAATATTTTTTCCTATCAAAGGATCAACAGAAATAGCACAAATTTTTCCATTGTTTTCAATAGGTTTTAATCTTCTGATATAGGTAGAGTCTTCGATAGTACAATCTCTTGAATCAGTAACTTTTACTGTAGTTATTCCTTCACCTAAGTTATTGTTATAAAGTAAATTTGGTGATGATTTACCATTCCACATATAACTAAACGGAGCTACTCCATTGCTGACACTTATAACAGAAGTACCATTTTTTGCTCCATTACAAGACTCTGGTGTATTCACAAAACTTAAACTCATTTTGATAGGTTCGTTAATAGAAACTTCTTCAATTTTAATACAGCCTTTATTGTCTTTTATTGATATGAAATACTTTCCTGCACTCAGATTTGTGTATTCACGACGATATGAAAAAGTGTCCAAATTCAGTTTGTACATATAAGGTCCAACTCCACCATCTGGAATGATGAAAATACGACCAATGTTTTTCTCCTTGCATGAAACATGGTCAATCTCGCTTAATACATTTAGCTTGGGTGGAGCTTGTTGTATTGTAGCATTTTTGGTGATGGAACAGTTGTTCTTATCTGTAATGGTAAATTGATAATTACCAGGATTTAAATTAGTAAATGTTTGATCAAATGTAGGTTGAGGATTTTGATTTCTATAGATAATAAATGGAGCTGTTCCACCATTTATAACTAAATTGATTTCTCCTTTATTGAATTCAAAACAAGCAGGTTGTTTGATAGCAAAGTTTAGGCTTAATGTGCTATCAGAACCCGGTACTTCCACTTCAAATCTGTCGAAGCAATTTAAACTGTCTTTCACTTGTACTTGGTAAACACCTTTTTTTAGTCCATCATAAATGCTATTGTTTTGAAAACTTCCTGTATCGACTTTAAACCAAGCCTTCATAAACTGTCCGTTTGCACTTAAATTAATTTCGCCGTTTGAATCACCAAAACATTCCACGGGTTTGATGCGCCAGGCGTTTCCTCTTAAATTTGAGGTAGAAGTAACAGTAAATTTATTTGAGGCATAACAGTTAACAGAGTCTCTAACTTCAATCAAATAAGAACCATTTTTTAATCCACTAAAAACATTGTTCTGGTTATAAATTCCTGAATCCAAACTATACCAAACCGGACCTGTTCCATTGCTTGTTTGTATGCTAAATGAACCAATAGAATCTTCTTTACATGTATTGGGAGTATAATTTGAAATAGAAACCTGAATAACTTTGTTTAGTGAATAAATAGGAGTACTAATTGATTCAATATGGTTTAAAGCATCTTTAATTTTGATAACATAATACCCCCCTTTTAAATTATTAAACACACCTGAACTTTGGAAGGCAGAATCGTTTATGCTATAGGTAACAGGAAGAAACATAGAGGTGCCTGCAACTTCAATTCTACCATCATTTGATGTATTGCAACTGGTATTTTTTGTATTGTTGATGTAGGCAAAAATCGGACTGATATAAATTTCTTTATTCACCCAAATCAAACCGCAGGTTTTTTGAATGCCAATTTTGATTTTGTACAAACCACTATCAGGAAAGATATAATTGTTAACGGTACTTCCGATAATAGTAACAAAACTATCGCTTCCCGGTCTGCTTTCAATTTTCCAGATACTTTGGTCTTTATTGATTTGATTATTTTCACTTACATAAAAATCCAGATTAGCTGTTTTTATGCCGGTCATTGTTTTGTAAAGGCTAACATTACCCAGGTTATCAAAAACAATTTTGCCTGAGAAATTTGATTTTCCGGGTATCGGACAGCGACCATCATTTGAATACAATGAATAAAATAATGGTTGGTTCTTGATGGTACCAAATGTATTCCAACATACTTTTATTGAATCAAATCTGGGTCCGTTGATATGTCTTGTTGATGCATCATACAATCTTGTAAAACCATACGATTCACCAAATGAACCCATTCCAATTTTAGTAAAATAGGTAGTATCATTTGGGTCGACATCGTATGCGGTATAAATTCTACATAATTCCAATCCATTACAAACAGTATCTACAGGGTTTGTATTTGTATTCAGAGGATTCCCCAAAGCATCATAAACCCTGATGACAGGAACATTATTAGCCGGACAATTAATAGATTGTATGGTGAATTCAATTCTGCTTGAATCTCTAAGTTGATATTGTGCATTTGAAACTGGATTCCAACTGTATTTATCTATAGCAATAGGAGCTTTAAAAACCCCCAATGGCGTAAATTCTAAATAGCCTTTGCTTAAATCCAATGGTGCTGGAAATTCAGCACGTGGAAATGGATTTAACTCACTATAATTCCCTGTATAACTTACATAGGTTTCCTGAGCGGTTTTTATTTTACCCGATTTATAACTGATGGAATCAAACATATAAGAGCTGCCTCTAAATAGAGGAATAGTGGTTTTTACTCCTGAACAAACCTTAAATACAGGCTCGGCTTCCAGTGTAGCATAGCTCCTGTTTTGTGTGCATCGGTTTATATTGAGCTCGGTATAAAAGTTTGAATTCGATGGATTTTGGATGACTTGTATAGAGGAATCTCTGCAGCAACTTGAGTAACTTATTGTAAAACCACATAAGGCTTCTGGAAAACGATTTAAATTTAAAACGCCCGAAAATCGGATTCTTTTCACGCCGTTAAATGAACCCGGTCCAGCATTCCCTGAACCACATGGAATACAATTACTTTGAAAAGAAGGACAAGCATCTACCATTTCCTCTAAACCAAAAAAAGGCACATAACTCAGGTTGAAAGTTCCGAAATTTTGTCCAGCATAATTTCCTCCAGCACCTTTTACATCAGCCTGAATCTGACAATTGGATGTATTACAACTACAAATTGGATTGGGTCCACATTCTTCATAAAGGGTTATGAGAACACGAATACTATCTCCTGTCGGATTGATGAAAGAAGATTCAATTTTGCCACCCAGTATTTTATTGGCGAATGATTTATTTGAAGGAACCATCGCTAAAATTGCGATGATAATGAAGTGGGTAATAAGGTGTTTCATAAGCTAAAGGGTTAAAATTGTTTCATTGATTCGAATTTATTAAATAGTTCATTATTAATTCCTTATAATTTTCTTAATCTTTTTTTAAGGACTCTTAATTGTTTCATATCACCTCTATTTGAGTTTAAATAAAACCCAATTTTTTATAAAAAGTGATTGGGTTCTAATCATTATTTGCAGTTTCCATTTCATCAAAAATAATTCCCCTGAATGCCCTATTTTTGCAGCCTTATGACTGATTCTAAAAGATACCTGGTTACAGCAGCATTGCCTTATGCAAATGGTCCGGTGCATATTGGACATTTGGCAGGATGTTATTTGCCTGCTGATATTTATGTACGTTACCTAAAAGCTTTGGGCCATGATGTGGTTTTTATTTGTGGAAGTGATGAACATGGCGTTCCAATTACCATCAAAGCAAAAAAAGAAGGAATTACACCCCAGCAGGTGGTAGACAAATACCATGGTATCATGCAGGATGCTTTCAAAAATTTTGGGATTGAATTTTCATATTATGGAAGAACCAGCTCCGAAACGCACCATGATACTGCTCAGGAATTCTTTAAAAATTTATACGACAAAGGTGTTTTTAAAGAAGAAATTACCCGTCAGTATTTTGATGAAGAAGCCAATCAGTTTTTAGCCGATAGATACATTACCGGAACCTGTCCAAGATGCGGAAATCCTAATGCTTACGGCGATCAGTGTGAAAAATGTGGAACTTCATTAAGTCCTACAGATTTAATCAATCCGCGTTCTGCTTTAAGTGGAAATGTGCCCGTTTTAAAAGAAACAAAAAACTGGTTTTTACCAATGGGTGAAATTCAGGGTTCAGCTGATTTTCAGGAATACATCAAACGTTTCGAAAACTGGAAAAGTAACATCAAAGGTCAATGTGCTAGCTGGTTAAACGATGGACTACAATCTCGCGCTATGACCCGCGATTTGGATTGGGGAGTTCCAGTTCCATTACCTGATGCAGAAGGAAAAGTACTTTATGTTTGGTTTGATGCGCCTATCGGATATATCAGTGCTACCAAAGAATATTTTGCGCAACAGGGAAATCCTGATAAATGGAAAGATTACTGGCAAAATGATGAGTCATCATTGGTTCATTTTATAGGAAAAGACAATATCGTTTTTCATGCCATTATTTTCCCAATGATGCTCATGACACATGGCCAGTACAATTTACCCGTAAATGTTCCTGCCAATGAGTTTTTAAATCTCGAAGGGGATAAAATTTCTACTAGTAGAAACTGGGCTGTTTGGTTACATGAATACTTAAATGATTTTCCGGGACGTCAGGATGAATTAAGATATGTTTTAAGTTCTATTTCTCCTGAAACAAAAGATTCAGAATTTACCTGGAAGGATTACCAAACCAGGGTGAATAGTGAATTGGTAAGCATTTTTGGAAATTTCGTAAATAGAGTAGCAGTTTTAGCTCAGAAATATTACGGCGGATTGGTTCCTGAAAATCCGGGTTTAAGTGATGAAAAATTAGTGTTAGCAAAATCGAATTTGGATAGAGATGTAGAATCGAGTTTGCAGAAAATGAACGATTTGTTGTCACAGGTAAAATTAAGAGATGCGCAGGCAGAATGGATGAATGTTGCCAGAGCCGGAAACAAATTTTTGGCAGAAACAGAACCATGGAAACTGGTTAAAACTGATGAACAAAGTGTAAAAGCCATCATGTTTGCAGCCATTCAAGTTTGTGCAAAACTAGCAGTATCTGCAGGTGTATTTTTGCCACATACAGCAAAAAAATTGGCAGGTATCATCAACCTTCAGGATTTTTCATGGGAATTGTTAAACAAAGTAGAAATCATTTCAAGTGGAACACAAATGGGTGCTGCTGAAATTTTATACAAGCCGTTAGAAGATGCGGAGATTGAAACACAATTAAACAGATTGAGCAGCATCAAAGCCTCTCAGCTTGAACAACCAAAAGCCAGCAGTTTACAAGAAGTGAAATCGGATATTGCCTACGAAGATTTTGAGAAAATTGATTTAAGAGTAGGTAAAGTTTTAGAAGCAGAAAGAGTTCCAAAAGCAGATAAATTATTAAAATTAACTGTTGATTTGGGCTTTGAAAAAAGAACGATTTTATCGGGCATAGCTGAGTATTATAAACCTGAAGAATTGGTTGGCAAACTGGTAACAGTAGTAGCCAATCTTGCCCCAAGAAAAATCAGAGGAATAGAATCTCAAGGCATGTTGCTCATGGCAGGTAACGATTTCGGAAAACTATTCAGCGTAGGTCCTGAGAATGATATTGAACCGGGCTCAGTAGTCAAGTAGCCGGCTGGCTACAGGCTATTGGCCGGAAGACGGCTTCTGGCTCCTTGCCACTGGCCTCTGGCTTT
>JBMLOK010000434.1:0-2764 GCA_049243005.1 Bacteroidia bacterium
CATATTCACCAACAACTTTAAATCCAAGTGTAACCTTCTTAGGAGTATTCAAAGATTTTGTAGTAAACTTTCCTGTTGATACTGTAAGACCTATTTCATCATTGAATGGAGCAAAATCAATGCAAACCGAAATCAACAAACCATTTATTGATCCGGGAGTTTCTGCAAGCGATAATGTTGAAGGTAATATCAGTGCTAAGTATGAAGTTTTTGGTACAGTAAATACTAGTCAAGTTGGCCCTAACTATTTAAAATATGTTGTAAGAGATAATTATGGCAACAGAGCTGATACTCTTTACAGAGTGGTATTTGTAATCTTAAATCAATCTGGCCCAACTATTACTTTAAATGGACCAAGTCAACAATATGTTGAAGTATTTAATAAATACAATGAGTTTGGAGTAGTTGCAAGAGACAATCAAAACAATATAATTCCAAATAATAATGTGATAGTTTCGGGTTCAGTAGATACTACCAGATTAGGTGGTTATAATTTAAACTATACTGTTTTGGATGCATTTGGATTCTCTGCAACAGTTAATCGTTTAGTTACAGTTGGTGATACAACCAGACCAGTTATTACTCCAAACTATGTAGGAGGTAGAAACTATTATATACATCAGGTTAAAACAGCAATTGATATGGAAAAAGTTGTTTCAGTAACTGATAACTATTGGAAAGGCTTAGTTCCAAATTGGTTAGGAACAGTTGATGTAAATAATGTTGGTAGTTACTTCATACCATATAATGTAACTGATCTTTCAGGAAACATTGCAAATCAAGTTATGGTTGAAATTAGAGTAACAGATAATATTGCTCCTGTTATTCAATTAAATGGTAACAATCCATTGAAATGGGAAGTTTATAAACCGTATATCGATCCATTGTACAGTGTAACTGATAATGTTTGGCCAAAAGGAACAATTTCAATTACAATGAAACCTGCCGTAATTCCTGTGAATTCATTAGGTTCAATAACCAGATGGTATATTGCAACTGATCCTTCGGGTAACAAGGATTCAGTTAGCCGTATCATTAATATTGTGGATGAAACTAAACCAGTTGTAAAAATTCTTGGTGGTGAAACAGTAAACATGAATAGATGGTGTGAGTTCATTGATCCGGGTGTTGAATTACAGGATAACTATAATAGTGATGCTGAAATGAGAGTACCAGGTAGATTTGTTCCTTCAAGCACTTTACCATTAATTAATGGTCAAACAAACAGATGGTTTGCTGATGTACCAGGCTTATTTAGTGTAACATATAGAGTAACTGATTTATCAGGAAACCAAAGTGAACCAGCAATCAGGTACATTAATGTTTCAACTGATGCTTGTGTTACAGGTGTTGGCGAAGTTCTAAATGTTGATAAATTAATGTCTGTTTATCCTAATCCTAGTACCGGAATATTTAATTTCAGATTAGTACAGGTTATGGATAATGATGTAAAAATCACCATCTCAGATATTCAAGGAAAAGAAGTTGCAACTAAAGTAATTAGTGGTAAAAACTTAACTGAGGAAAATTTAGATTTAAGTTCTGCTAACCGTGGTATCTATATCATGAAGGTTGAAACTGGCGCGAAAGTTTATACAATGAAACTTCAGCTGAACTAGTAAATTACTTTAATATTCTATGAAGGGTGGAAATTTTAAATTTCCACCCTTTTTTTTGTCATTAATTCAAATCTTTAAGCTTTCTTAAAACTATTTTTAATGAAAAATTATTTTACATTAAAAATAGATTAAATCGAATACTTAGTTTAACTTTGATTTATATCATTTGAAGCTTAACAATACCAATATGAATAAAAGACTACTCTTAACTTTTGTACTCATTTCTCTTTTGCCTTTTTTTGGTAAAAGCTTGACTTTGAGTACGGTTCCAACTTTTACCGGAGGTAATGGTTCGACAGGTGTTTGTTTTAATGTAACCGCTACCAAAGCAGTTACTATAACTTCTCTAACCAATGCTTTTGCTGCTGGGGCCCATGATGTAAGTATTTGGTATAAAACTTTACCAATCAATGGTACTCCGGGTGCAATTAATGCATTAAATGGTTGGAATCAGGTGGGAACAACAGTTGCAATGACGGGTTCTTCTGTAGGTTTAACAGCTGCCGTAGCTACTAATCAGCAAATTCCAATTGTAATGAATGTTGCTATTCCGGCAGGTCAGACTTATGGTTTTTGTATTATCTCATCCAATACAGTAATTTACACAACCTATGCAGCTACAATGCCTGCTACGGTTTCAAATTCTGATATCATAATTAATGTCGGTCCAAATGTTGGATATGGAGGAAATCCACCAACTATTGCCACAAGAAGTTTTTGTGGAGCTGTTGATTATAATCTTGTTGGAAGTTCAAATCAATTATTAACCCCAATTGCCGGAATTTACCCAAGTTTGGCAACGCCAAATTATGTTGCCGGAATGGATACTGTTTGGTTGAATAGTCCTCAAAAATTGGTTAGCACTAGCACAAATGCAAAAAGAAGTTTCTGGGATTTACCTGATGAAACTTTTTTAGAACCAGGATATTCGCGTTCTAATGTTCGTTACTCATCTCAAACATATATTGATACCGCTAAATACAACCAAAGTTTTACTTATAATTTCAAGAGAAGAGGTTTTTGGCCTGTAAGACTTTTAGCTATAAATGGTACTCCAAATTTTATTGATACCCTAAGAGATAGTACGATTAGATATATTTTTGTAGACACACCAGGAACAGTTCCAGTAAGTAACTTCTTCACAC
>JBMLOK010000435.1:0-1023 GCA_049243005.1 Bacteroidia bacterium
TGCGTATCTGGCCGGTTTACTTTTTGGTATTGCTATTTGTTTACCTCATGCCAAACGATTTACTCAGCTCATGGGGATTAAGAATTATTGGTGGTTATGAACCCGATTGGAAATATTCATTCAGCTTTCTCGAAAACTACAAAATGTTAATGAGTGATCAATTTCCCATCACCACACCATTATCTGTGTTTTGGTCATTGTGCATTGAAGAACATTTTTATATTTTTTGGTTATTACTGATGAGTGTCTTGCCATTGAGATTCATTAAATACTTTTTGCTACTTTGTTTTCCGATTTCCATTTTAATGAGGTGGTTAGAACCCATGATTTGGCATAATACAATGATGTATACAAATGATTTATTCACCAACCTCGATTTATTTGCTGCAGGCGGATTGGCAGCTTATGTATTTACTTTTAAGCAGGAAGTTTATGAAGGTTACATGAGCAAAATTCCGAAATTCTTGCAGCTTGTTTTTATATTGTTGGTATTAGCATTGGTATTCTTTCACCGATATCTTTTACCTGAGATTGCATACAGCACACTCAATTTATTCAGGAGCTGCATTTTTGGAATTTCATTTTCACTTTTGATATTGATGATGGTATCAAAACATAGCCTGATTCATTTCTCTGAAAAACATATTTTTTCAAAACTGGGAGAGCTGAGTTATGGCTTGTATGTTTATCATTTATTGTGGATTCATGGTATGATGCGCTATTGTGAAAACCATCAAATAAACCTTTCTGAAAGCTTGAATATAAGTGTGTTTGTTTTAGTAAATCTGCTATTAAGCATCGGTAGCAGTTATATCAGCAAACGCTATTTCGAAGATTGGTTTTTGGGATTGAAGCGGTATTTTGACTCTAAATAAAGGCTCTTTTTTGTATCATTGCAACATGACAAAAGAAAGGATACAAAGTTTCAAGAGTTCTATCCCTATTATTTGAAGGAACATCAGAATGCCACTTGCAGGTTATTACATTTTATTGGCACCACTTTGTTTTTTGTTTGTTTGATGG
>JBMLOK010000436.1:0-4674 GCA_049243005.1 Bacteroidia bacterium
AAAAATAAGGATAAGCGCTTAAACATGGAAAGAAAGTGTAGAAAATACAATAAGAGTTTGACACAAAAGAATAAAAGGACTTTAATTTTTAAACTTTTGTCTTTACTCTTTTGGAGGAATTTACATGAAACTACTTTGTAAAAAATTGTATTTCTCTTAAAAATTAAGTTCCATTTTAATATTAAGAATTATAAATCAACGAATTATATTTCCTTAGGAATTTCTTTACATACCATTAAGTCCTGAAAAATAAATTAGCTATTACAATTTTTATAATTATGAAACACATTAAACCTCTTTTATTTTTTGCTATTCTTTTATTAGGATACCAAAGTTATTCTCAACCGGTAACAACCTACAATTCACCTGGTAACACCTTTACTCTAACTAGCACTACTTTTCCTGGTGATGTTGAAATTAATGCACTAACTACTGTTATAATTCCTTTTGGCACCACCATAAAACTTAAGTCAGATAAAAAAATTACTGTCAAACTTGGAGCTAAATTAATTATTCAAGGCAAGTTAACTAATGAATTTCCTAACAGTAATTTAAAAGCTTTTGGAATTTCATTATTGGGAGATACTAATTTTATTCAACCCAATATAAATTCAGTAATTAACAACCAATATCCCGGAAACAACCCAAATACCAACGGTGTTGTAATAGTTGAGAATGGAGTTATTGAAAATTGCCGATATGGAATTAGATCTGTTGATGGTGGAATTATTTATGCAAATAATTTGACAGCTAGAGACAATGTAAGTTCAATTATATTTACTGCTAGCCTTGCTCCAATGAGAATTACAGCAAAAGCAAATGCCAGTTTAATTAAAAATTCAAACTTCTATCAAACTGTTGCTGATCCAAATGATAATCAATATACAATTGAAGGAATTGGCAGATATGGGATGATTATTGAAAATTGCAATTTTTACAATGAAAATTTCAATAATAATGTTTATTCTAATATTGCAATTTTAATGTCAAATAGTGGAGTAACAATAAGGAACTGCGATTTTTATGATTATTACGTTGAATCTGCTACAAATATGCCAATAGCTCTATATAATAGTACAACCTTGCTTAATTTAAGAAAAACTTATATAGAAATAAGTAACTGTACTTTCAATGATTGTGTAAGAGCAATTGAATCAGTTGGTCCAGAAGTCCTTACAATAAAAAACAATACTTTTAATGCTTTTCAAGATGGCCTAAATAAGAGATCTGAATATTTATATCTTTCAGGTTCACATGGACTAAAACTTGAAAACAATACTTTTAATAATTTTTATGACGTAAATTATGTAGTTACACAAATTAATAATTCAGGACAATTTGGGAATAAAATAAACAACAATATTTTTAATAAATGTTATTTAAGTTTTGAATGCCGAGATAACAATAGAGGACTTCAATTTAAGTGCAATGAATTTAACCTCCAAACAAATTCTAACAACCAAAATATTTTAGTTAAATCGACCTCCAGCAATCTTCCTCTTTCAAATAGAGGCATACCAAATCAAGGTGCAAAGGTTACTAATGATGTGAATGGATTCTATTTACCAGGTAATTTGTTTTCTCAACTTTGCCAAGGAACTGATTGCGACTTAGAAAACTATTCAGATAATCCTAGTATAAAATACTATACATACCCAGGGGTCGCAAACAAGAGTATTCCCTTATTCCGATCGCCAAATGTTTTAACTGAAGAAAACGCTCAATCAATTTTTAACAATAGAACAAATGGCTGCGCTTCCTCTCTCCCCTTTCCTGTTATCATTACAAGGAAAAAAGATGCAATTCTTTTAAAAAGTCAGGTTATAACAGATACTAGCTATCACGATAAACAACCTGTATTAAATTATTTAGACCAATATATTGAAGCCTTGGAATATGATATACTTCGCCACTATATGGAAAACATACCCGATTCTTTAATTGCTTATTTAAGTGATGAAAAAACCAAGCAAAAACGCTGTTTTCTTATTAACTTACATTTGGGTATGGGTAATACGGGATTGGCCTTGGCAGAATTAGATTCTTTAATCCCTGAACCCAGTGAAACAGATTTAATTGTTTTTAGAAATTACTATTTAAAACTTATTCAATTAAGTCAAAGCCTTAGCTCATGGTCTCAAATTTCTGCAGCAGATTTCGCTTATTTTGTTTCCATCTCAGAAAGCTTTACACCAACAGCATCAAAAGCAAAATGTTTAATCAAAGAAATTATGAATGCCAGCACCAATCAAAGTCTTATAAAAAGAAAGGTAAATACAAGCAATGAGTCTGAACCAATTGTTTTACAGGTATATCCTAATCCACTAAAAGATAAAATTTATATCAAAAACAACATCGCATTACAAATATTTGAAATCTATGATTTAAATGGAGCTTTAATAGAAAAAGGTAATTTAAGTGGAGAACAAGCTGAAATAAATTTGATTCATTTGAAAACAGCTCAATATGTTTTAATTTTAAAAGATGAAAGTGGTAAGACATACCACCGTGTTATTGTAAAAAACTAAAACATACATGTTTAAAAGAGTCTGTATACTTCCCATTTTATTCATTCTGCCCTTTATAACTAAGGGGCAGAATGGCATAAAATTATGGAATTATTTTAATTCGAATTCAATTAGGGAAACACTTTTATTGCCAGATAGCACATATTTGGTTATTGGAACTGCATCCCCCTTTATTTTAAGGTTCGATGCTAATTTTAATTTATTGTATTCTAAACAGCTTAAATCCAAAGACCAGAATAATATTTATTCGTCGCATTATGCTAAAGGAAATTCACTTATTTGTGGAGAGTTATTTTCGTCATTACCAACTAAAGAATTCAAATATCCATTTATTTCAGAATTAAACGCCTGTTACGAAAATACTTGGAGTAAATTATTTGTTTTCCATGATGTTTTTAAGGATACTGATATAATTAATAATTCAGCACATTTTAGATATGCAGCTTCTGACAATGATGATTTTTTATATATTATTTCAAATTATGAAGAACCTTACAAATTAGAAGGTCCTCGATTCGCTCCATTTATATACAAATTTGCAAAAAATGGAGAATTCATTTGGCGTAAACCAACTATGAAAATTAGAAATTTGGACATGTCGGTTACAAGTTTTAATATCAACAATAATAACTTAATTTATTCAGCTTATTCATGGTTTCAATATTCTATAGATAAGCCGAATTTATTTGCCTTAAGGGGTGTTTTTGGAGCCTTCGATACCACAGGTAAGTCTATAGGTGAGTTAGTTTTTATTAATGATACATTTTTAACCAATTCTGTTGGTCATTTAAGTATTCCTAGCACAGGAAAAAATATCTTAATCAATTATAAAGGTTCGAGTAATAATCCAATAAAAGGCTATACAGATGAAGACCATTTAATTGTGCTCGATTCAAACTTTCAAATTAAAAGTAAAAAATCAAGTACTAGCAGAGATTCTTTGTTATATGTGAACATGATAACAGCCTATGGCAAGGATTCAAATTTTTGGGTAATCAGATTTATGCAGAATCCTAAATCTGGGGGCGATTATTTCAAAAGAAAAAATACACCATATCTCTTTAAACTCAATCATACTCTTGATGTTCTTGATTCTTTTGAATTGTCTTTTTTTAAAACCAGTAATTTTGATGATACAACTGTTTACTGTTATCAGTTTTTTCAACACCCTGTAATTGACTCTGCTTTTGTTTTTGTGGGAAATCAAGTTTTTAGAAGCATTATTCAAAATGTATTTGTTTGTGTGATTTCTAAAACCGGAAGATTACTCGATGTTCAAGTACCCCTATCTACTCCTGATCCATTATGTCCGCAAAAGGTAAGTAGCGGTCAAATCCCACTCAACTTTGGGAACAATGATACCTTACACTTTTACACTTATTACAACAGAAACTTTTATGACCCTCCTACCAGTTTAATTGAAAACAATTTGGAGGAAAAAAATATTAAGTTTTATCCCAACCCAACAAATGGCATAGTACAATACGAAAGTGAAGAACCCTTGGTTCGTTTAGAAGTATTTGATACAAAAGGCCAAGCTCAATACATTGTATTCAACCCTGAACAAGAACAATTTGATATGACAGGTTTAGCAAGTGGAACTTATTTAATTAGGTTCGAAAACAAAAAAGGTAAATCTGGAACCATTAGGTTGAAAAAAGATTGAGACTTAAGTTACCCTTCAATCTTTTAAGAATCTTATAAAGATTTTATTAATATTGAATTGATTCTTATTGATATAGATATTTTAAAAAGTTTTACTCTTCAATCATAAATAGGTTATGATATTAAACTGTTTCTAAAGTACTAAATATCATAAATTTAATATGACAAAAAAATTAAACTTTATTATATTTGATTTAGCCTAATGCCCCAATTTTTTCAGCATGATTAAACTTCTATTTAAATTCAATATTCTTTTAATAAGTCTTGGTTTAGTTACAAGTATTTTTTCTTCTTGCAAACAAGATGCTAAAATCAATTTACCTGAATTGAAGGAAGGATATTATAAGTTTGAGATTCTTGAGAAATATGATTTTCCGCCCGAAATAACTAAAGAACAAGAATACGCATTAGACTTTTCTCAGATAGTTACAAATCCTGGGTTTTTAATAAAAAAAACGAGTCAAACAAATGAATTTAGTGC
>JBMLOK010000437.1:0-1939 GCA_049243005.1 Bacteroidia bacterium
ACTATTTTACAGGTGTCAATCCAAATGAGTTTGCAGTAAAAGGACTAAGATTTTCTCCAGACAGATTCTGGAAAATCGATGGTTCATTCCCTCCTTCTTTTAAAGCTACGGCATTTTTTAATTATGATGGAAGCAGTCCTTCTTCAAAAAATGGTGGTGGTTTAGATAATGAATTATTAAAGATTGATGAAAGCGGATTGGTATTGTTGTATCGTTCTAGACCAGATACTGCCTGGACAATTGAAAACGAATTAACTTGGCAATCAGGTTCATCATTAACAGATAAAACAGGTAGATTTTGGGTGAATAATTTGAAAAAAGGTGAATATGCTTTTGGTAGACAAGAAGCAGGTGCCGGATTGAAGGATTTAAATAAAAAGAAAGCTCAGTTGAAAATATTCCCAAATCCGAACAATGGAAAGTTCAGTATTGAATTACCTGAAAACCATTCAGATGGAAATCTTTTTGTATATGATAAAAACGGAATTTTGGTTCAAAAGGAATTTGTTAAATCTGGAGCAGTTCATTATGAAAGTCAGATTAAAAATCCAGTTCCATCGAGTTATTTCATCGTTTTTGAAGATGAAAAAGGTAAATTAAATGGGCAATTAGTGGTTCAATAGAAATTCTACATTTTCTTTAAAGTTAATTTGCTTTTCAATATTGGGCCTCCAATTTCCTTCTTTCGACAATGTATCTCCTATTTTATCTAAATAATAGATACGAAACCACATATTGGTTTGAAAATCGCATATACCATGATAAATTAACTCTGAATGTATCATTAACTTTAAAAGGAAATCTTCTTTAGGGTTTCTGTATTTATTAAGAATGTGACTTAAACTAACTTGTGAAATACCAATATCACTTGCAAAACCAGCTCTTTTCGAATAAATGGTATCAATATAAAATTCAAGGAATTTGATAAAATATTTCTGATCATCATAAACCGGATTAGCCAGAAAATCTTCCATTTTTAGCCTTAACTGTAGCAATTTTGCATGTTTAATCTGTTCTTTTGACAAAGTTTTTATTCTGTTTAACCTTGCCTCCATTAAGTAAACAGCCTCTTTGTCATTAACATTTTCTAAATTAAACCTTGAGTCTATGCCATATTCAGGGTCAATATTTTGATCTGATAACTTTTTATTTTTCATCGGTATAATCCTTTATTAAGTTCAAAATTTCAGGAACTTCCAAACTCAATGTCATTCCAGTTATATTCATATTGTATTTATCAATATAATGCTTTGCAATTTTTGTTTTAGGTTTTAGCGATACACAAGCTAAAAATCCATACTCCTTAACCGCAATAGCAGCTACAAAGGCTAGTAAATTTCCAACTATTTTATCAAATCTTTTGTTTACTCCTTTATTCTCGATTGAAACAGTTAATAACCTAACATGAATTCTCCATTCTTCAGGAATCCTTTCAATTGAAATAAGTCCAATTATATCATTTGAACCTTTTATTTTAAGCTTATAAATTTCATATCCAAGCTCAAGCTTCCAATCAAAAAAATACCTCTTTTTCGTAATTGACTTAAAATCGACAGACTCTAAAGGTAAAATCTCAACCTTAAACCTTTCCCCTGAAGAAGTATCAAAAACAAACATCATTCAAATTTAAATAAAAAGTATACGAAAAACGTATAAAATTAATTGAGAATTATACAAAAATGTATAATAGTACTAAAGCTTAAATGAGGGGGCATCCAAAAATTCAGAAACGGGTCTAACTTTAAATGATAAAAGATATTTAAACCAATTATTCTTAAATCATTTCATTTAAATTGCTAATTGCCAATAAATTGTATAATTTGGATGATTTAAGATTTTTAGTCTGACTTAACTATTCCTCACAAACTACCCTACTTGTAAAGCTTCCAAATTCATTGATAAACTGAAGAACAAATATTCCGGTTTTACGGATTTGGAA
>JBMLOK010000438.1:0-8189 GCA_049243005.1 Bacteroidia bacterium
CTAATACTTCTTCTTGTACGTTTCTAGGAGCGTCGTTGTAATGACTAAACTCCATGGTTGATGTTGCGCGACCTGAAGTTAAGGTCCTCAACTGAGTTACATAACCAAACATTTCTGCCAATGGAACTTTTGCTTTCACAACTTGTGAACCGGCACGACTATCCATACCTTCCAATTGACCGCGGCGTTTGTTTAAGTCTCCGATAACATCACCCATATTTTCTTCAGGTGTAAGAACTTCAATTTTCATGATTGGTTCCAACAATACTGGAGATGCTTTACGAGCTGCTTCTTTGAATCCTATTCTAGCACAAATTTCGAAAGACAATGAATCTGAATCGACTGCGTGGAATGAACCATCAAACAATCTAACTTTCAAACTTTCTACTGCATAACCGGCTAAAACACCATTCTTCATTGCAGATTCGAACCCTTTTTGAACTGAAGGGATAAATTCTTTTGGAATTGATCCACCCACGATTTCATTTACAAATTCTAATCCTTTTTTAGCAGGGTCTCCAGGTATTAATTCAAACTGAATATCAGCGAATTTACCACGACCACCCGATTGCTTTTTGTATACTTCACGATGTGAAACCGCTTGAGTAATTGTTTCTTTATACGAAACCTGAGGAGCACCTTGGTTACACTCTACTTTGAATTCACGTCTTAATCTATCTACGATAATTTCTAAGTGTAATTCACCCATTCCAGAGATAACAGTTTGACCTGTTTCTTCGTCTGTATGAACTTTGAATGTAGGATCTTCTTCAGCTAATTTAGCTAATGACATACCTAATTTATCAGAGTCAGCTTGAGTTTTAGGCTCAACAGCTAAACCGATAACTGGCTCAGGGAAATCCATTGCTTCAAGAACAATTGGATGTTTCTCATCGCACAAAGTATCACCTGTTTTAATATCTTTAAATCCAACAGCTGCACCAATATCACCTGCACCTAAATTCTCTACCGGATTTTGCTTGTTTGCATGCATTTGGAAGATACGAGAGATACGTTCTTTGTTACCACTTCTGGTATTGAATACATAAGAACCTGCATCTAACATTCCGGAATACACACGCATGAAAGCTAATCTACCTACAAAAGGATCTGTTGCAATTTTGAATGCAAGAGCAGCAAATGGCTCTTTGTAATCAGGTTTACGAGTAACAGGTTCGTTTGTATCAGGATTAATTCCAGTTGTTTCTTTCTTATCTAATGGACTAGGTAGGATTTCCATAACTAAGTCCAACATAGTTTGTACACCTTTATTTTTGAAAGATGAACCACAAACCATTGGAACAATTTTCATATCGATGGTTGCTTGACGCAAAGCATCTAGTATTTCTCTTTCAGAGATTGAAGATGGATCGTCGAAGAATTTCTCCATCAATTTATCATCATATTCTGAAACAGCTTCTAATAACTTCTCTCTCCACTCAGTAGCTTCATCAATCATATCCGCAGGGATATCAACTACTTCGTAAGTCATACCTTTATCATGTTCGTTCCAAACCATTCCACGGAAGTTGATTAAATCAACAACACCTGTGAAATTATCTTCAGCACCGATTGGCAATTGAAGAGGAACTGCATTGCTACCTAACATCTCACGTACTTGTTTAACTACGTTTAAGAAGTCGGCACCAGAACGGTCCATTTTATTTACGAAACCGATACGAGCAACATTATAGTTATTAGCTAATCTCCAGTTAGTTTCTGATTGAGGTTCAACACCATCAACAGCACTAAATAAGAAAACTAATCCATCTAATACACGTAAAGAACGGTTAACTTCAACAGTGAAATCTACGTGACCCGGAGTATCGATAATATTGATATGGTATCTGTTATTACGGTAGTTCCAGAAAACGGTTGTAGCAGCAGAAGTAATTGTTATACCTCTTTCTTGCTCTTGAACCATCCAGTCCATTGTTGCAGCACCATCATGTACTTCACCAATTTTATGGTTAACACCAGAATAGTAAAGAATACGTTCTGTTGTTGTGGTTTTACCGGCATCGATGTGAGCAGCGATACCGATATTTCTTGTATATTTTAAGTCGCGTGACATTTAATAATTCTCCTGATTAATTAGCTGATTTTGAAATGCGAGAACGCTTTGTTAGCTTCAGCCATTTTGTGTGTGTCTTCACGTTTTTTAACTGAAGCACCTTCACCTTTTGCAGCTGAAATAATTTCACCGGCTAATTTATCTGCCATAGTTTTTTCACCACGGTTTCTAGCATAACGGATTAACCATTTCATACCAACTGCGATTTTACGATCTGCAGGTACTTCCATAGGAATTTGGAAAGTAGCACCACCAACACGACGTGATTTTACTTCTACAGCAGGCATCACATTATTAAGGGCTTTTTTCCAAACGTCTAAACCACGTTCCTGAGCTTTGGCTTCAACTTTATCTAAAGCCATGTAAAAAATTGTATAAGCTGTATTTTTTTTACCACCCCACATCATGTTATTCACGAAACGGGTAACCAAAACATCATTGAATTTTGGATCAGGTAATAAGATATGCTTTTTAGCTCTTGACTTTCTCATTTGTCTTTTACTTTCGCTGGTTTAATTATTTCTTTTTACCTTTTGCTTTTGGATCAACAACTTGTCCTGGTTTAGGACGTTTAGTTCCGTATTTAGAACGTTGTTGTTTACGACCATCAACACCTGCTGTGTCTAATGCACCACGTACGATGTGGTAACGAACACCTGGTAAATCTTTTACCCTACCTCCACGTACTAGTACGATAGAGTGCTCTTGCAAGTTGTGGCCTTCTCCAGGAATGTAGGCGTTTACCTCGTTACCGTTTGTTAAACGAACACGGGCAACCTTTCTCATTGCAGAATTAGGTTTTTTAGGAGTGGTAGTGTACACACGGGTACAAACACCACGTCTTTGTGGACAAGAATCAAGTGCTGGTGACTTGCTTTTTGTGATTACATCGTTGCGGCCCTTACGAACCAATTGTTGAATAGTAGGCATATCTTACTCTATAAATACGCAGTTTTAGTCTTAAAAACGGGAGCGCAAAGGTAAGTAGATGAAGTTAGCAAAGCAAGTGCTTGACAAAAAATATTGAAAATATTTGTTGCTGAGCGGGTTAATGCTAACTTTAACCATCAGTCTTATCTAATGTTTTCCCTTAAAGGGCTGCAAACATAGGCAAGTTTTTTGTATAAACAAATTGATTTTGAATTATTTGTATAAAATATTTAATAAGCATTACCAATATAACCTTGTTTTCTTTCTCATATTCAGGCATATAAACAAAAAAAGGGGCTCGAAAATTCGAGCCCCTCTCCTATTTAAAAACTTAAAATTAGTTCTTAATCAACTTAATAAGCTCATTTGAAGAGCCATCAAGCATCATGAAATAGATACCACTTTCTAAACTTGCAGGCAAAATAACTTGAACAGTTCCTTCTGCGTTGCTAATTTTTTGTGTGAAAACTACTCTACCACTTAAATCCAATACTTTGATTTCTTTAGCTTCAGTAGGAACATTTTCTACAATAACTTCAGAATTGAATGGATTAGGGTAAACTTTAACTACAGGAGTTTTAGTTTCATCCTCAGCTCTAACAGCTATGGTTTTTGAATATTCAAAACTTCCATCACGGTCGATCATTTTTAATCTGTAGTAAACAACTTCTGGGTTACTGATAAAGGCAGTTTCATCATTGAATGAATAATTCACCAATGAGTTGCTATTACCTCTGGCATCCATGCCTCCGATAGTTTCAAACTCTTTAGAATCATATGATCTTTCGATATTGAATACGCTGCTATTTTTCTCAGAAACTGTAGACCAAGCTAAATGAGCTGCAACATCAACTTTTTGACCGTTGAATTTAATTAAAGTTACAGGTAAAGGAGAGTTATCATTAGAACCAGTAAACAATGAGAAGCTTGTTAAAGATGGTGCAGTAATTACACCACGGATTGTATCTACAGTGCTAAGAGCTCCAGAATAAGCAACCCATCCAGAACCATTGTCGAATTTAGCTAGTCTTAAATCCACTTTATTGGCAATAGTACCCATCCATTCAGGTTTGTAATGAAGATTCATTTCGTAAAGATATGAACCAGCAGGTGCAGAAATATTTGCATAGTAATACATATAATCTGTAGCAGGAGCAATTGAAGGAGGAATAGTTCCAGAATAAGCTCTAGCTTGAACAGAAGTTGGAGGTGTTGTTAAAGCATCCCAAGTAATTCTAGCAACAGTATCTTGAGCAAATATGAAAACCTGAGTTCCACCGGCAACAGGAGTTGCAGGAATTGCTGTACATAAAGGTGGAGTTGAGGTTGGAGTAAATTGGTAAGCACCAATATCTGGAACACCAGATGAAGGAAGAAGAGGTCTGCTGTTATTATTAATATCAACACCAACTTCTGGCACAAAAGTACCACGACCATTTATACTCCAAACAGCTGAGTCATTTACATTAGGTACTAGATTAGTATTTGAGGTATAACCAGGTCTGTATGAAACCGAATTTAAATCTTTTAAATATGTTGATCTAAAAGTCTGTAAGTTTCTAGCAGCCACTGCATAAATTGGAGTTGTAGAACCTGAACTGAAAATGTTATTGTAATCAGAGGTAGCTAAACCTGAAGGAGCCGCAGACCAATAATAACTATATGTACTTGTTCCAAAAATTACATTATTTAAAATTCTCAAATTGTTTAATCCACTTGAAGCAATGTATAAATAACCACTACCCATGCTGAATGAGTTATTTACAATATCTAAATTAGCAGTAATTGAGTTTCCGAAATAATGATAAATAGCAGTATTAGTTGAATAGGTATTATTTGCAACTAAACCTTTTCTGCTTAAATTATTATTCGAATAATAGTTATACCAATATGTAGTAATACCTGTAGAAGAAAATCTATTTCCTGTTGCAGTATAACCTGAATCATTATAATAGAAATACATGTAATTTGTTGTTTGACCATTTACAGAAGTTATGTTGATGTTGTTATTTAAAAACTTAGCATAACGTGTATAATACAAATAATAAAAAGGTGAATAGTATGCATTAGAGAATGTATTGCCATCAATAAGCACATTATCTAATCTGGCTGCAGCTGATGCATATAAATACACTCCATAATAAGAACCGGTGAAAGTTGAATTTTTCAATGCAATTCCATTTCCAGACATTCCATTTCCAAATACAGTATAAGAAGCTACAGTATTAGTAGAAGAATAAAGCGGCATTGAAACCTTACAAGAATTAATTGTATCGAAGTTATTCATACCAATAAACTGGATAGTATAATAAGTACCTGAAGTTGCTACAGCTAATTGTTTGATAGAAATAAAATTAAAGTTAATTCCATTCACACCATTATACTTTACAACACTTGGCTCTGGAGCGCCAACTGAATTGAATTGTAAAGAAACTGAATCCGCATTATTTGCGATTGAGTTAAATGAAACAACGTTTGCAGGATTTGTTGAACCTGGATAAGCTGATAAAACAAGTTGCTCATTGTAGGTTCCAGTTTTTACCATAAAATTAACCACTCCACTTGCACCTCTGGTTTTCAATGCATCGTTTGCTGCATTAAAAGTTAGATAATCAGAAGGAGCGGCACCGATAACATAGTTACCACTTAATGGAGTTGAAAGATTAACAACTAATGTATCATTAGAAGGTAAACCATCAAAACCTAAGTTTGGAGCTGAAGTATATAATTGAAGTGTATTTTGAGGATTCACCAAATTGATTTGTTGAGTTCCTGTAAAGTAAACTGAAACTGTATCACAAGTTGGAAGATTACCAGTAAATGTAGTTGTAACAGCAGTTCCATTATTTAATTTATAAGTCAAATCAAAAGAAGTAACAGCAGTTGCACCATTGTTTCTTACAACAACCTGTAAATCCTGAGAACCTAAACCTACTGGGAAACTTGGAGAAAGAAGCATTACCGGAGAGATATCTAATGCAGCAGCTGCTGCTTCGTAAGCTCCAATATTAGGTGAAGTTGAGCGAGTATTACCAGCAAAATCTGTAGGAACATCAGCAAATAAATTTGTACCTCTCAAACAAGCATTGGTTAAATTGTAGTTACCAGCACCAACAAAAGGAGGATTTAAATTAAATGATGAGTCACCACCAGCTGTAGTTGTTTTGTAGTTAGCTGGGGTAAAGAAAACACCATTTCTAAAACCTAAAGTTCCGGTAGTTGGATTTGAAGCATTGTAGTAAACATTGAAGTTAACATTACTAGCACCAGGAGAAGTTGCATAATAGGCCGGAGTATAAGTAGGAGTATTTGTTACGAAAATATTGTTTTTAACATTCGTTAGAGACGACCCTGTATTGTAAAATGCAGAATACGTTGTTGATGTTACAGAACCATTCATTACAACTACATTGTGGTAAACATCAGCATTAAATGCGGCATTTGCCTGGTAAAGGTATAAACCATAATAACCAGGATAAGAAGTACCGGTTCCACCAACAATAATATTATTGTAGATTTTAGTTTTTGCAGCTGTTGCTGAGTTTATAGGATAGTAGCAATACAAACCATAACCACCAAAATTATTGATTCTATTACCAATAAGTTCATGTGAGATAGAAGTATTGTTTGATTGGTTAAAGTAGAAATAAATACCATAATAGCCATAGTTTTGACCTTGCATATTGATGATATTGTTATTCACAACCATTGGGTTATAATTATAATAAGCATAAATACCCATGTAATTGATATTATTCAAAGTATTCCCTCTAATCATTACACCACGATTGAAGTTCGCATTTTGAGAACCATAATGGCTAATTGCATAAGATCCGCCAGTAACAACATTACTATCAATTATTGATGAGTCAGCGCCACAAGAAGTAAATCCAGTTCCATTTGCAGTTCCTGTAAAGTTAATTCCATTTCCAATACTTGATGTACCTGATTGAATTGGTAAGTTAATATTACATCTTTTTATAGTAATACCTTTCATTGTTGAAGATGAACCTGCAGAAACAGCAGCAAATCCAACCGGTGAAGCAGTATTGGTATTAGTTATGGTTAAGTTTTGAACCGTTACAAAACTTGTATTGTTAATTAAGAAGGCAGCACCTGCAGTTGAAGAAGTAACTGTACGAGTTGATTTGTCATTACCTTCAAAAGTGATTGTATTTGTAGCACTTGTTCCTGGTATTGGACCGTTTACAATAACTTGACCAGTATAAGTACCCGGACGAATATCAAATGTAACAGGACCACCAACACCATTAGCCAAAGCATTTGCAGCATCAATTAAAGTTGCAAAGTCTGGAGTTGTGCCACCAACGGTGTAAACACCACTTAATGGTGCTAATAATGTAGCCCTTAAAGTATCATTAGTTGCATCGGCATCCGCATTTGTATTTGGTAAAGATGTATAATAGGTCATATTATTATTAGCACCTAAAGTTACTTGATCAGTACCTGTAAATAATACCGTATCAACTGTACATGCAGCAACACTATTAGTTCTGATGATAGAAACAGGAGTACTTGTATTTAGTCTGTAACTTGCATTGTAACTTGAAACTGTATTTGCTCCAATATTTTTTACTATGAAACTTACATCCTGAGCACCACTTACTATTGGAGCATTCGGAGTTAAAATTCTCATCAGTCTTAAATTATCATTTACACCACCTGTAAATTGGTCAGCACCAATAGTAGGAGTAATTGAGAAAGTATCACCATCAATATCATAAGGATCAAATGCTCTTAAATCAACACCATAACCATTACAACCATCTGTTAAATGAAGATTACCAGGTAAAGGTAATCTAGATACAAATGATGGATTTGTATTGAAAGAAGAATCACCTCCAGCAGTAGCTGTTAAGAAATTAGAAGGATTGTAGAAAGTACCTCTATATAATAAATTACCAGTAGTAGGATTGTTAGCATTATAATAGATATTATAATTGACAACGTTACCTGTAGGATTAGTTGCCAAATACATTGGTGTATAAGTTCCACCGTATACTGCGAAAATATTATTTTTCACCATAGTATTTATTGAACCTGTATTATAGAAACAAGTATATGTAGTAGAAGTACCTGTACCATTCATTACAACAGTATTGTGGTAAATTTCAGCATTACAAGCAACATTGTACTGATACAAGTAAATGCCATAATAACCAGG
>JBMLOK010000438.1:8289-10352 GCA_049243005.1 Bacteroidia bacterium
GCTGATGAACTACCATAAACTGTGATAGAATATCCACCACCTGTAACAATATTGTTATCAATTAAAATTGAATCACCAGGCATTCCAGAAGCACCATTACCACCTGCTGTACCTGTTGCAATAATACCATAACCACTAGATGCAGTACCTGTTTGTATGGCAACGTTTACTCTATTGTTAATAATTTTGATATTGGTAACTGAACCAACCATTCCTATACCAACACCAGAGGTTGCGTTTGAATTCGTTACTGTAAAGTTTTTAAATGTAATAAACTTCGATGAATTCATTAATACAACTGCACTTGTAGCTAAATTTTCAGTAAGAATTCTATTTGTTGGATTAACACCATCAAAAGTTATATTATTAATAGCTGAAGCACCGGCGATATTCCCGATTACAATTTGGCCTGTATAAGTTCCAGGCGCAACTGTGAAATCAACAGGACCACAAACTCCGGCAACAGATAGTGCATTTATTGCAGCAGCAAATGATGTAAAATTTGTTGCACCCGAACCTGCAGGGTCAATAGTAAAGCTACCTTGAATTGATGGTTGTTTTACAACTGTTGATGAGTCATTATTTCTAGATGTATCAGCAACGGCATTTGGAGAAGATGTCCAAGCCTTAATAACTGTTGGAGTTGAAGGGAAAGTGTATCCACTATTTAAGGTTACTTGAGTCCAAGTTGGAAAAGTACCATTAAATGTATCTAAAACTGCAATTGAACTAATTGGAGTTTGTAAAGTTCCATTTATTGACCAGTTTACATTGAATCCAGTAACCTGATTGTTACCATAATTTTGAACTCTAGCAACAATGCTTTGTGGAC
Source organism: Bacteroidia bacterium (assembly GCA_049243005.1). Lineage (GTDB taxonomy): Bacteria > Bacteroidota > Bacteroidia > UKL13-3 > UKL13-3 > CAISCU01. The sequence goes on from JBMLOK010000438.1 coordinate 9,122, forward strand.
CTCCGCAGAAAGTTGTAGGAGAATCAATAGCAGAAACGCCAATATCATTACCACCATTAGGTAAAACTTCAAAACCAAAACGAGCTAAACCTGAACCTGCTGAAGGAGTTCCGGCATTTACAGCAGTACCCCATTGTCTTTGGTTACCAGTACCGCCATATTGACGAGTTTGATTACCAGTTCCACCAGTTACGTACATTTCAAAAACCAAAGCTTTTGTAGGGTCATAAATGAATGGCATTTGTAAAGGAATTTCAATAAATGCACCAGCTGAAGCACCTGTAATTGTAAAACTTGTTTGTTGGAAAACAGTAGTTAAACCAGTTATCCATGCGGCTGATGGAAATACAGTTGCCGTAGCTAATGATGCTGGTTGTCCTAATTTAATTGTAAAATTAGAATAAGTTGCACTTGAGCTATTTGTGGCTCCGATTTGCCAATAAACTTTGGTAATTTTACCAGGGTTTGCTGGCATACCAGTAGAAACACCACCTGCATAAAATGCACCAGGACCATAAATCCATTGAACATTGTTTGTGGCACTGTTTAAAGGAAAAGCGTTGTCTGCCTGAGCACCTACAATAAGATTTAAATACGGAGGAGTTCCTGCCAGCTGTGCTGTTGAAGAATTCCAAAGAACTGTTAGAAATAGCAGTAAACCTGCTATTCTTCGAAAAGTTTGTAGTTTTTCTCTCATATGTTGTTTATTTAGTTTGAATTTAGTTTTAGCGTATTTTCAATTTATCAAAGTTATTATTTCTGTAAAATTTACCAAATGAAATGTCAAAATTTTAAGAATAAATTTCAGTTTTGCTAAACCCCTCTTTAATAGGCCAGTATTGAATAATTCGGAAATTTAAATACATATGTATTTAATTAAATCGTCAAACATGACAATTCCGTGACAAAACAAAACTCAAACAATTTCCTTTAACATTTTTTTAATCAAAAAATAGAGCACTTTTTAGTCCATAGTTAAAGCTTAAGTTTGCAGTATGTCTCAAAGCCAGATCAAACAAATAATTAGTTCGTTACCTGAAAGTCCGGGGATATATAAATACTTTGATAAAACGGGCACTCTGATATATATTGGAAAAGCTAAAAATCTAAAAAAAAGAGTTAGCAGTTATTTCAATAAAAACCATTACGAAAACCGCAAAACTGCTGTAATGGTAAGCAAAATTGAAGACATTCACTTTACACTGGTAGAAACAGAAATTGATGCTCTTTT
>JBMLOK010000438.1:10452-12023 GCA_049243005.1 Bacteroidia bacterium
CTTGAAAATAGTTTAATTAAAAAATTTCAACCAAAGTTCAACATCAACTTAAAAGATGATAAAACCTATCCTTTTATCTGTATAAAAAAAGAAAGGTTTCCTAGAATATTTCCAACTAGGAACCCTATAAAAGATGGTTCGGAATATTTTGGCCCATATGCATCTGTTGGAATGATGCATACAATTTTAGACCTCATCAAGGCTTTGTATCCATTAAGAAATTGCAATTTTGGTTTGAGTGAAGCAAATATTCGGGCTTATAAATTTAAGACTTGTTTAGAATTTGATATTGGCAATTGTAAAGGACCATGCGTGGCATTGCAGGAAGAAGAAGATTATTTAAACAATATCAAACTTATTAGAAATATTCTAAAAGGAAATTTATCTGAAGTTTTAAATCACCTTAAAACAGGTATGAATGAAGCCGCGAATGAAATGAAATTTGAAGAAGCTGCTTTTTTCAAAAAGAAAATTTCGATGCTTACCAATTACCAGAGTAAATCAACCATAGTTACCAGTATACCTTATGATGTAGATGTATTTTCAATTGTAAGTGATGACAAATTTGCCTTTGTGAATTTTTTAAAGGTTTCGAATGGAATGATTATTCAAACACAAACCTTTGAAATTAAAAAGAAGATTGATGAATCTGATTCAGAACTATTGAATTTTGCCATAGCAGAAACACGAGAAACCTACCATTCAACAAGCCGAGAAATTATTGTTCCAATAGAACCTGATTGGCAGGATGAAAAAATAGAAATCACCATACCTAAAGCGGGAGATAAGAAAAAACTGCTCGACCTTTCTTTGAAAAATGCGATGTATTATAAAAAGGAAAAATTGAGTCAGTATGAAAAACTAAATCCAGAATTTAAAGTAGATAGAATTTTAACCCAAATGAAAAGCGATTTGAGGTTAACAGAACTTCCTCAACATATCGAATGTTTTGATAATTCGAACCTACAAGGAACCAATCCTGTTTCGGCATGTGTGGTTTTTAAAGATGCCAAACCGAGTAAAAAAGACTATCGGATTTTCAATGTAAAAACGGTTGTTGGTCCAAACGATTTTGCCACTATGGAAGAAGTAGTTTTTAGAAGGTATAAAAGACTTAAAGAGGAAAATGAACCATTGCCGCAACTCATCATAATTGATGGAGGAAAGGGTCAATTGAGTTCGGCTGTAGAAAGTCTGAAAAAGCTTGATTTATATGGAAAAATTCCAGTTATAGGAATTGCAAAAAGATTGGAAGAACTGTTCTATCCTGAAGATGAATTTCCGCTTTATATTGATAAGAAATCAGAGACACTAAGAATCATTCAACAGTTAAGAGATGAAGCGCATCGATTTGGAATAACACATCATAGAAAAAAGAGAAGTAGGAATACTTTTTTAACTGTTTTAGAAGAGATAGATGGTATTGGTGAAAACACAGCACAACTGCTATTAAAAGAATTCAAATCAGTAGAAAAAATAAAAAAAGTAAGCTTTGAAGATTTACAAAAATTGGTTGGAAAATCGAAAGCTGAAAAGTTGATGAAGTATTTTGAAAATACTGCAGTTGATAA
>JBMLOK010000439.1:0-1769 GCA_049243005.1 Bacteroidia bacterium
TTTTTGGTAGCAAACTTATAAGGGGTTGCAAATGTATAAATTAGAACATTAAAATCTGATTTTTTTTGAATTTTATTCATTTTAGACCCTATTTTTACCAAATGTCGCAGCAAAATTTACTCACCTGGTACCATCAAAATAAACGAGATTTGCCTTGGCGATCAACTCGAGACCCCTATCAAATATGGCTTTCTGAAATTATACTCCAACAAACAAGAGTTGATCAGGGCTTAAATTATTTTCTAAAATTTGTGGATGAATTTCCTACCATAAAAATTTTAGCGGAGGCTTCTCAAGAACAAATTTTAAAACTTTGGCAAGGTTTGGGATATTATAGTCGTGCAAGAAATATGCATCAAACAGCAAAAATTATTCATTTTGATTTGAATGGTAAATTTCCGGAAAATTCTGCTGATTTACAAAAATTAAAGGGAATTGGACCTTATACTGCTGCTGCCATTGCAAGTTTTGCATTTAATGAAGCTGTTGCTGTTTTAGATGGAAACGTTTTTCGAGTTCTTTCCAGAATTTTTGATGAAAACACACCGATTAATTCTAATTCAGGTAAAAAATTGTTTTCAAATCTGGCTCAGGATTTCCTTAATCCAAGTTATCCTGCTATACACAATCAGGCTATCATGGAACTTGGTGCTTTGGTTTGTAAACCTCAGAATCCGGATTGCCCTAATTGTCCATTACAATCAATTTGTTTGGCATACCAGCGAAAAACCTATAAAAATCTACCTGTAAAAGAAAAAAAGCTAAAGGTTAAATCACGCTATTTATACTATTTGTTTTTCGAATTTAATGGTAAAACCCTCATTCGAAAACGTGTTTCCGGTGATATTTGGGAGGGTTTATATGATTTACCTTGTATTGATTCTGATTCGCTTATCGATGAAATAGAAATTTTTGAAAGAATTTCTGAATTGGCTCCTAATCAACCTAAAATAGAAAAAATATACTCTCTAAAACATCAATTAACCCATAGAACGCTATTCGCAGAGTTTTTTAAAATTGAATTGAATCAGGAAATTTTAGCGATGCAAGACTCTTTTTGGGTAGATTTGGAAATGTTGAAAAGTTTTCCCGCATCAAGATTGTTTGAAAAGTTTCAACAGTCTATTAATTTGCATCATAGCTAATTTGCTTTTTATGAGTTTGAATAAAGTTTTACTAATCGGTAATTTAGGCCAGGATCCTAGTGTTAGATACCTTGATAACAATAAAGTTGTTGCCAGTTTTACCTTAGCCACCAATGAATCTTATACCGACAGAAACGGAGAAAGAAAAACCGAAACCGAATGGCATAATATAGAAATGTGGGACCAAATGGCTAAAAACGTAGATAATCTTAAACAAAGAGGTTATTTAAAAAAAGGTTCACAAGTTTATATTGAAGGGAAAATCAGAACCGAAAATTACAAAGACAAGGAAGGGATTGATAGGGTAGGAAAAAAAATCAGAGCGCTTACCCTGACTTTATTAGGTGGAGTTAATCGTGTTTCTAATGAAAATTCAGAAGCTCCAACAAATCGTCCGGTTGAGCAAAACCAGCAACCTCAGGCTTCAAATTTTGCTCAAAATCCTCCAATTAAACCTGATATTCAAAATAAAGAGGAAGCAATTGATGACTTGCCGTTCTAATTTTTTACATTTGCATTTCAGGTGATATTGAGATTTTAAATAAAACTCCCTCACCAAAATCATTTTTGCATGGAAGAACCCCCGTCTGAATTAAATAGTATATTCCTTCAAGTATTAAATCC
>JBMLOK010000439.1:1869-11311 GCA_049243005.1 Bacteroidia bacterium
ACTTTTATGTTGGTTTTACTTGGCGAAGTAATTCCTAAAATTTATGCATTTCAAAACAATATTAAGGTAACCCGTTTTGTGGCAGTACCAATGTTTTACATGTATCGAATTTTTCAACCATTGGTATTTTTATTGGAAAGTACAACTGCCATTATTGATAAAAGAGTAACAAAAAGAGGTCATGTTTTATCTGTTGATGAACTTACTCATGCCATAGATATCACATCAGAAAAAGATTCTCCAAACCAGGAAAGAAATATTCTGAAAGGAATAGTAAATTTTGGAAATACTACAGTAAAACAAATCATGCGTCAGAGACCTGATGTTCTTGCTGTTGATGAAAATATGAGTTTTAAACAACTCATGGTCACAATAATAGATGCAGGTTATTCAAGGGTTCCGGTATTTCATAATAATTTAGACCATATCAGAGGAATTCTTTTCACAAAAGATTTATTACCACTTTTGTATGAAGAAGATTTTGATTGGAAAACTTTAATCCGACCTGCTTTTTTAGTTCCTGAAAGTAAAAAAATTGATGATTTATTAAAGGAATTTCAAAGTAAAAGAATGCACCTTGCTATTGTTGTTGATGAATTTGGAGGCACATCAGGACTTTTAACAATGGAAGATATCCTTGAAGAAGTATTCGGAGAAATTCATGATGAATTTGATGAAGATGAACATATTTATTCAAAATTAAACGACTTTACTTACGTTTTTGAAGCTAAAATGTTAATCAATGATGTATGCCGATACATGGAAATTGATCCTGAAGAATTCGAAGAAATTAGAAAGGAATCTGATACTTTAGGTGGTATGCTTTTAGAACTGACAGGCGATATTCCCGGCTTAGGACAAGAAATCGTATTTGAAAGGTTTACATTTAAAATTGAGGCAGTAGACAAAAGACGTATCAAACGTATCAAAGTAACTATCAAACAAAACCAAATTGAAATTGATGAAAACTAAAGTTCTAATTTTTACTCTTATTTCAGTTTTGTTTTTTTCTTGTTCTGATGAGAAATACACGCCTAAGCCGGTTGCTTTTCCAAGAATTGAGTTTCCACAAACAACTTATACCAGATACAATTTAACTGATTGTAACTATTCATTTGATTTGGCTGATTATGCAATTGTAAAAAACGATCCATATCCTGCTGCTGATGAATGTTGGTACAATATTCATTATCCCAAATTTCAGGCTACTTTACATTTGAGTTATAGGCCAATTAAGAATAGAGATGATTTGTTTAAAGTCATCAACGATTCTCGAGAAATGGTTTATAAACACGTAATGAGAGCTGATGAAATCGTTGAAAATTATATTTCAAAAGATGGTCTTTCAGGCATTTTTTATGAATTGGATGGTGGTACTGCTACAAACGCTCAATTTTTTGTAACAGATAGTACCCATAATTTTCTTAGAGGTTCCTTATATTTTAATGTAAAAACAAATCAGGATTCAATTGCTCCTGTTTTATCTTTCTTAAAACATGATATGTTACATTTGGTTAATTCCTTAAAGTGGAATACCAATGGACTTAGGAAATAAGTTGAATTATCTCCTGAGCTGCTCTAGTATCAGCGCCATGTTCTCCAAATAATTGTCTTAGTTCAGCATAATCATTCATGAGCTTTTCATGATCTTTTCCTCCCGGTAAAACTGCTTTAAGTTCACTAAGTATTCTTTCTTCAGTGAAAACTTCCTGTAACAATTCAGGTACAGCCAACCTTCCTAAATTCAGGTTAACTAAAGACATATATTTAGCTTTAACCAATAAACGACCTATTGCAATAGAAATCGGACTCGCTTTATAAGCACAAACTTGTGGAACATTTAGTAAGGCAGTTTCCAAACTAGCTGTACCACTACAAACAATTGCTGCTTCTGATCTGGCTAAAATTGAATAGGTTTTGCCAAACTCCAAATTTACATCCTCTTTAAGATAAGGTTCATAGTCTTTGTATTCCAATCCGGGAGCACCACAAATCAATACCCGAAACTGATTTAGTTTAGCTGCAGTTTGTAACATAATTGGCAGCATCAGTTTAATTTCTTGTCTTCTTGAACCCGGTAATAGTGCTAAAATTGGCTTTTCATCTCCTTTTTGGTAAGGATTTGCAGCACGAAAATCAGCAACCTCATCTAAAAGAGGATTTCCAATATACTTAGTATTCACTTTCCATTTTTTGAAATACTCTATTTCAAAAGGGAAAATAATTAAAAGTAGGTCGATGTATTTTTCAAGTTTTTTAGCACGATTTTCTTTCCAAGCCCAAACTTTTGGTGCGATGAAATACACAGTTTTAAATCCGTTTTTCTTGGCGAATTCAGCCATTCTTAAATTAAAGCCTGGGTAATCTATAAATATTACGACATCAGGTTGAAATTTTAAGATTTCACTTTTACAATGTTTAAGGTTGTTTAATACTTTTTTTAAACTCATTAAAACTTCAACAAAACCCATAATGGCATTGGCTTTATAATGAGTAATTAATCCGGGAGCAACTGACTGCATTTGGTCGCCACCCCAAAATCTGAATTGAGCAGCAGCATCCTGTTTCAAAATAGATTTCATGATTCTGGCACCATGTAAATCACCACTGGCTTCTCCTGCTATTAAAAAGTATTTCATGTAAAACAAAAATATAGATTTTTATTTCTTCATCCTGAAAAGAATTAGATTTGATGTAATAATAGAAAGCATTTATTTCGTTTCAAATTCATTATATTTATAAAAAATAAAAACATGGCAGAGCAAAAACAAAACCGCAGCAGTTTAATTCTATTGTTATTACTGCTAGTGGGTTCGGTAGGATTTAATATCTACCAATTTAAAAACCACAGTACTACTGTAATAGAACATGGCACACAGGTTGATAGTTTAATTAATTCCAGGGTAGAAGTGGAAAGAGAATTAGCAGGCATTACCATGGAACTTGAAAAATACAGAGGTATTGCCGGTAATTTAGATAGTTTATTAAATGATGCGAATGGTAAAATGGAGGCTCAGGAAGCTAAAATTCGTAAACTGATTTCAGGTGAAAAAGATTTAAATAAATTGAACAAAAAACTCAAATCTGAATTAGAAGAATTACGTAAACTTAGAGATGAGTATTTAGAAAAAATCGATGGTTTATTAGCTGAAAACAAAGCCTTAAAAGAAGAAAATTCTACTTTAAATACTCAGGTTACAGATTTAAACCAACAAAAGAATTTATTGGAGCAAAAAGTAACTACTGCATCTCAGTTAAAGGCTGAATATATCAAAGTTAATTCGTTCAAAAAACGCAGTAGTGGTAAATATGTAGAAAGTGTATTGGCAAAACGTACCAATAAATTAGAAGCTTGCTTTACCATCATGGATAACAAGGTTGCCGGTACCGGTGATAAAATGATTTACCTTAGAATTGTTGCACCTAATGGAAAAGTTTTAATGGGATTCACAAAAGCGAGTTTAACAGTTGATGGCGAAAATGTTGATGCAACTGCTTCACAAAAAATAGATTATAAAGGTGAAAAACAAGATATGTGTTTATCGTTTGAAAATGAAGATAGAATTTTGGAAAGTGGAACTTACTTAGTAGAAGTTTATATCGAAAATACTTTGGTTCATCAAAGTAATTATACCTTGAAATAATCAGTTATTTCAAATCAATAAAAAAGCCCGTTCAGTTTTGAATGGGCTTTTTTATTAAAAATTTTTGAACTCATGCATTTCTATCCTGCCGGCACAAAAATCGTATTCATCTAATTGATTACTGGCTACTAGAATTGTTCGACTGCCCAGCATATCGAACATGGTTTTTCGGTACCATAAAATTCCATTTTTATCAAGATTTGAACAGGGTTCATCAAGCAATAAAACAGGAGTATCTGCATACAAAGCCAGGATAAGTTTTAGACGTTGTTTCATTCCTGAAGAAAAGTGTTTGATGAATTTCTTTTCATTCCCAGCTAATCCGCATAAATCAAAGACTTGAGATTTAGTAATTCCCACTTTTAATTTCTTAAGCGAAAAGTTAAAATCCCAAACTTCATCCAAAGTAAATTCTTCCGGTAAATCGAGGTAAGGTGCTACAAAAGAAAAGTATTGATACAAATCCTCATCATTTACTTGTCTGCCTTGTAAATGATAGGAAATACTACCTTTGCTAATAGTTTGATAATTATAGATTAATTGCAATAGTGTACTTTTACCACTGCCATTATTTCCCACCAAAGCCAAACTGGAATTGGATGAAATAGTATAGTTTATCCCCTTAAAAATCCACTGCCGATTATAGCGTTTGCCGATATCGGAAAGCCTGATTTCCATTCTTTATTTGGAATTAAATCCTTTTAAAACACCTCTTTCAGAATTTCTGATAAAAGCTAAAATCTCATCTCTTTCAGGAGTTGCTTCTAATTCTGCTTCAACAATATCAAGTGCTTTACTTAAATTACGGTTATGAATAAATAAGATTCTATAGATATTCTGAATCTCATTTATCTTTTCATTACTGAAACCAAATCTTCTTAAGCCAACAGAATTAACACCTTCATAAGTTAATGGATATCTGCCTGCTTTAATAAAAGGAGGTACATCCTTGCTTACCATACTTCCACCTTCAATCATCACATTTCTGCCAACAATGCCAAATTGATGAATTGCGGATAATCCTCCAATTCTTGCATGGTCCTGAATTAATACATGACCCGCTACCTGAACACCATTTGCAATTATCACATTGTTTCCAACAATACAATCATGAGCCAAATGAGTATAGGCCATTATTAGGCAATTTTTTCCAACTTCTGTTTTGAACTTGTCTTTGGTTCCTCTATTAATGGTTACACATTCTCTGATAGTAGTATTATCTCCAATAAAAACATGTGTATCTTCACCATCAAATTTTAAATCCTGTGGAACAGCTGAAATTACAGCTCCGGGAAAAATTCTTACATTTTTGCCAATTCTTGCGCCGGGATAAATAGTAACATTTGAGCCAATCCAGGTTCCTTCACCAATTTCTACATCTTTATGAATGGTTGAAAATGGATCAACAACAACATTATCAGCTAATTTTGCCTGAGGGTCGATATATGAAAGGGATTGTATCATTTTAATTCTTTTTTGCTACTTGTGCCATTAATTCTGCTTCTGCAACTAATTTATCACCTACAAAAGCAGAGCCTTTCATCACACAAACTCCTCTTCTAATTGGGGCAATTAAATCTAATCTAAATACCAAGGTATCACCGGGTAATACTTTATCCTTAAACTTGGCATTATCTATTTTCATGAAATAGGTATTGTAATTTTCGGGATCTTCAACTTTAGATAAAACCAAAATTCCACCTGATTGTGCCATTGCTTCAATAATTAGAACACCCGGCATTACTGGATTTGAAGGAAAATGTCCTTGGAAAAAAGGCTCGTTGATAGTAACGTTTTTTAATGCGATAACATGGTTCTGACCTACTTCCAAAATTTTATCAACCATTAAAAAAGGGTACCTGTGTGGTAACATTTTTTCAATTTGATCTGCATTATATAAAGCAGGTTTATTTGGATCGTAACGAGGAACTTTTACAGCACTTCTTGTTTTTTTAATCAATGCTTTGATTTTTTTACCAAAAGCTACATTGGCTGCATGGCCCGGTCTTGCCGCCATAATTTGAGCTTTAATCGGAGTTCCAATCAAGGCTAAATCACCAATTAAATCAAGTAATTTATGACGAGCAGGTTCATTATGGAACCTTAAATCAACATTGTTTAAAATACCTTCTTTTTTAACCTCAACTTTTGGCTTGTTGAACATTTTTGCCAAATGTTCCAATTCGTGGTCTTCAATTACTCTGTCTACAATTACAATAGCATTGTTTAAATCGCCGCCTTGAATTAATCCATTGTTATAAAGTAATTCCAATTCATGTAAAAAACAGAAAGTTCTGCATGATGAAATTTCACCTTCAAATTCTTTTAAACTGGTGATTGATGCATGCTGACTTCCTAAAACAGGTGAGTTATAATCAACCATAACAGTTAAACGATAATCGTCTAAAGGCATAGCAATCATTTCAACACTTCTGTCTGCTTCTGTATAAAATACGTTTTGAGGAATAGTAAAATATTCTCTTTCTGCATCTTGTTCAACAACACCGGCTTCTTTCAAAGCTTTAATGAAATAACGAGAGCTTCCATCCATAATTGGAGTTTCACCTCCGTTTATTTGAACCAGGCAATTGTCGATTTCAAGTCCTGCTAATGAAGCCATTACATGTTCTACTGTAGCAACTCTGCCGCCATTTTGTTCAATTGTGGTTCCTCTTGAGGTATCAACCACATTGTCGACATCTGCATCTATAATTGGCTGTCCGGGTAAATCTACTCGTTGAAACTTAATGCCGTAATTTTCAGGAGCCGGCATAAATGTCATGCCAACAATTTGGCCGGTATGTAAACCAACACCTTCAACATTAACCGGTTTTTTTATAGTTGTTTGCTTCATAATCTATTAGCAATTTTTGTTATATTTAATTGTCAAATTTGACAAAAGTTCCTGCAAAAAAACAAAAAGCAGGCATATTGCCTGCTATTCTTTATGAACATTTGTAAATTATTTCTCTTTTAAAGCTTTTTCTAAGGTTTCAATACGTTTTAATAATTCAGGTAGTTTCCTGTGAATAGCCAATGAACGCAATGAATCTTTGTATTCCATAGCTGGAGTCCCAAACCACTTTTTATCAGCATCTTTAATGCTTGCAATAACTCCGGATTGGCCCCCAATTTGATTACCATCCGCAATTTCAATATGTCCGGAAATAGCAGTTTGACCTCCTAATACTACATAATTTCCTACTTTTCCACTTCCTGCAATTCCTGATTGAGATGCCATTACTGTATGGCTACCTACTTCCACATTATGTGCAATCTGAACAAGGTTATCCAATTTTACACCTTTTCTGATTATAGTTGAACCCATGGTTGCTCTGTCGATTGTAGTATTGGCTCCTATTTCAACATCATTTTCAATAATCACATTTCCTGTTTGCGGAATTTTTTTGTAACTCCTATCAGCTTGTGGTGCAAATCCAAATCCATCAGAACCAATAACTGCTCCTGCATGTATTATACAATTGTCTCCAATTATACAATCGTGGTAAATTTTGACGCCGGGATACAAAATACAATTTTTGCCAATTTTGCTTCCAATGCCAATAAATACCTGAGGGTAAATAATTGATTGATCTCCAACTTCTGCCTTTTCTGAAATATAAGCCAATCCGCCTATATAAACATCTTTACCAATTATAGCTTTTTCTGAAATGATTGATCCTGCTTCAATTCCTTTTAATTGGTGACTTGGATTACCAAATTTTTCCAATAAATAAGTAAAACTTGAATAAGCATTTTCAACTCTAATTAAGGTAGTTTTTACAGGCTGACTTGGTTTAAAATCAGCATTAACTAAAACAGCAGAAGAGCCAGTTTCGTAAATATAAGGTTCGTATTTTGGATTTGCTAAAAATGAAAGTGCACCTGTAGTTCCTTCTTCAATTTTAGCTACTGTATGTATTTTAACATTTGCATCTCCTTCAATGGTTCCATTTAGAAGTTTACTTAATTCACCGGCTGTTATTTGCATGTATAAAAATTAATTATTCGGGTAAATGTAAAGATTTAGGATAACACAAAAAATATTTGGTTACAGATTTACTCAGCGCTTCAATATTATATTGGTCTGATGCCTGGCTGATTTCAACCGTTTCTCCGCTTTTAAAAAGAATTTTTATGTTAAATGCTTCGATGTTGTAAGCCCTATTTTTCACGGAATCAGTAAAAACAAAATAATAACTATCATTATTTTGAATTCCTGTATTTTCAACGAATTTGGCTTTTAAATCATTTACCCTTTGCTCATCAAAAGCTTCATTTGAAAACTCAAGTTTTGGTAATTTTCTGTTGATAAGCATTTTACACAAACTGCTTAAAACCAGGTCTTCATGTTCACACCAAACTTTTATCGAACTCATAATATCATCATCATCCAACTTTACATAATTTTTAATTCCTTCTTCCGAATCAAAGAAATTATTTTTATTGGGTTGATGTTTTAAAAACCACCAAAGTGCAGGTGGAGCAAACAAAGTTTCGCCCAATGCTGCTAGTTCAAAAGCTCTTTCCAAAGCTTTAATCAAAAGATTTTCTGTAGCAACTACCGTTTTGTGTAAATATACCTGCCAGTACATCAATCTTCTGGCAATCAAGAATTTTTCTATGCTATAAATGCCTTTTTCATCCACAACCAATTCCCCGTTTTTTACATTCAGCATGTTGATGATACGGTCTTGTCCAACCACGCCTTCCTGAACACCACTGTAAAAACTATCTCGGCGCAGGTAATCCAGTCGGTCCATATCGAGCTGACTACTTACCAACTGATGTAAAAATGGTTTGTGATACTGATTTTTAAATATTGCGATACAAAGGTCTAAACTACCTGAAAAATCTTTGTTTAAGGATTCCATTAAATACAAAGAAATCCTTTCATGTGACATTCCTTTGATTAAAACATGCTCTAAAGTATGCGAAAAAGGTCCATGTCCGATATCATGTAATAACAAAGCTGCACATACAGCTTCCTTTTCTTCTTCAGTAATTTCGATACCTTTTTGAGAAAGGTTTTCAAGCGCAATTTTTCCCAAACTCATAGCGCCAATAACGTGCTGAAACCTTGTATGAAGCGCGCCTGGGTATACATAGTGGGATAGGCCCAATTGTTTAATTCGCCTCAATCGCTGAAATTTCGGATGTTCCAAAATATCTGTCAACAATTTCCCTGATATATTCACAAAACCATAAACAGGGTCGTTTAGGGTTTTTCTTTTGATGATTTCCACAATTGATACTAAAACAACAAAAATAAGGTTCTTCTGCAAATAGACACTTTTTATTGTTTTTGTTTGATGGTCTATTTTCAAGATAAATAATTTTCAATTGATAAAATTCAACCTATTTTCGTACTATGTATAATATCCTATGGGCAGATGATGAGATCGACCTGCTTAAACCTCATATTCTATTTTTAAAAAATAAAGGTTACGAAGTTGAAAAAGTAACCAATGGTATTGATGCCGTTGAATTGGTAAAAGCCAGAAAATTTGATGTGATTTTTTTGGATGAAAACATGCCGGGTATCAGTGGACTTGAAACTTTGGCTCAAATCAAACAGTTTAATCCGGATGTGCCTGTAATCATGATTACTAAAAGTGAGGAAGAGCATATCATGGAAGATGCCATTGGAAATCAGATTGCCGATTACCTCATTAAACCGGTAAATAGTAACCAGATTTTAATGTCGTTAAAGCGTATTCTTGATTCAAAACAATTGGTTACTGAAAAAACTGCTCAGAATTACCAGCAAGATTTTCGTCAATTGAGCATGGAAATGT
>JBMLOK010000440.1:0-3631 GCA_049243005.1 Bacteroidia bacterium
TGGCTTTCAATACGATTTAAACCATACCATCCGCTTGTTTTTTTATGGAAATTTTGGAAGCAATCCTCATCCTAAAAATCATCCATCCATTTAAGAATCACAATTCTGTTTGAATTCAGCCTCCTTTTTAGCATCTTGCTAAAATGAAGAAATATTCAATCATCATTTTAATCGGATTTTTATTCGCTTGTCAATCAAAATCAGGGTCAGATATTCAATTCGAGCAAATAAGAAATTCATTTATACAATCTTGGTGGAAGCAGTTTCCTACTTCAGCAAGTTCAGCAGGATTTCATGAGTACGATGCAGAGTTGGAGCCTTATAACCAAGCCACAAGAGAATCTGATAAAGTTTTTGTAAGTGCTTGGTTGGATACTTTGTCGAAATTAGACAATGGTAAAATGGAAGCCAATGATTTAACAGATTTGGCTTTGATGAAAGGCGCTTTGCATTCCATATTATTTTATTCAGATACCTTAAAAGCCTGGCAGTGGGATCCTTCAAACTACAATGTGGCGGGAGCTTTTGCTGATATCATCAATGCGAAAAATTTAGATTCCATTCAGAAACGAAAATCTATTCAATCGAGAATTAAAAAAGTAAAATCATATTACGAAGCCGCTAAAGAAAACATAATTAATCCTTCTCCTGAACACACCCAATTAGCCATCGACCAAAGTGAGGGTGTAAAAGAATATTTGAATTCTGAAGTCTCAAACTGGCTTGAAACAAAGTCTGATTTACAAGAAGCTGTAACTGCTATTGATGGATTTTCATCTTATCTCAAAACTATTCTTCCTACAGCAAAAAGAGATTTTAGAATTGGAAAAGAATTGTTTGATATTAAGTTTAAACACGATATACAATCGGAGTGGACAGCTGCTGAGGTTTACGAAAAGGCCATCAATAGAAAAAAAGAATTACATCTTGAAATGGCCAAACTGACAAATGATTTATGGTCGAAATACATGAATGTTGAAATGCCAAAAGATACTTTAAAAGCGATTTCACTACTCATCAACAAAATTTCAGATAAACATGCTCATCGTGATTCTTTCATGCAATCAATTGAAAAACAAATTCCGGAATTACAAGCATTTGTTAATGAAAAACAATTGTTGTTTTTAGACCCTAAAAAACCTTTGAAAGTAAGAAGAACTCCCGGTTATATGGATGGAGTTGCAGGTGCCAGTATCAGCGCTCCGGGTCCCTATGATAAAGATGCTGAGACTTTTTACAATGTAAGTACATTAGAGAAATTCACGAAAGAAAGTGCTGAAAGTTATTTGAGAGAATACAACCATTATATTCTTCAAATTTTGAATATACATGAAGCCATTCCTGGACATTATGCGCAATTAGTTTATTCAAACAATTCGCCATCTATAATTAAATCGGTATTTGGAAATGGCGCGATGGTTGAAGGTTGGGCTGTTTATACAGAAAGAATGATGATTGAAGCCGGATATGGAAATGCAGAACCCGAAATGTTATTGATGTACAACAAATGGCACTTAAGAACCGTTTGTAATACCATTCTTGATTATAGTGTGCATGTGAAAGGCTGGAAAAAAGAAGATGCGATTCATTTATTGGTTGATGAAGCCTTTCAGCAACAAGCAGAAGCAGAAGGTAAATGGAAGAGAGTACAATTATCGCAAGTACAATTGTGCAGTTATTTTACAGGCTATTCAGAAATTTACGCATTAAGAGAAGAAATGAAAAAGAAAAAGGATTTTGATTTAAAGAAATTCCATGAAAGCTTTTTGAGTTATGGAAGTGCGCCTGTTAAAGAAATTAAAAAACTAATGTTGAAATAAATATGAAATTGCTAAAAGGAACAATGATGTTGATGTTTTTGCTGATGGCAACAGCTTTTCAGGTACAAACAGGTGATGAAATTTTAGGTGAATGGTTAAGTTCGAGTGGGGAAGGGAAATTCAGGATATTTAAATCGGGGGAATATTATTATGGAACCATTTATTGGTTAAAAGAACCCAATACAGAAAAAGGCGAACCTAAATTAGATGACAACAACCCTGATATCAGCAAAAGAAATAGAAAAATTCAGGGATTGATGTTATTAAAAAGCTTCAAGTTCAATGCCAAAAACAAATCATGGGAAAATGGCGAAATCTATGATCCCGAATCAGGAAAAACTTACAGTTGTAATATGAAAATGGAAACTGCCGATAAGTTGAGCATTAGAGGATATATTGGAATTTCATTGATTGGCAGAACAGAAGTTTGGACAAGGGTGAAGTAGAAATTTGGTAAAATTTCTGATTTTGTTCATGTATGGCTATCTGAAAAGGAATAATTCAATAGAAGTATTACTTTCGCAGCAATGATTAGTCCCTGGAAAATTTTATCTGTTATACTCATTTTGTACGCCATTATTGGTGGTTTGCTGATGCCGGTGCCTGAATTACCTATTCTTGAGCAGAGTATCAGGAATTTGTATTACCATGTTCCAATGTGGTTTTCAATGGTTTTATTGTTATTGGCTTCTGCTATTCAGGCTGTAAGTGTGTTAAGAGGTAAAGGACTTGAATCTGATGCCAAATCGAACATTTTTGCTACTGTTGGAATGTTGTATGGAAGTATTGGAATTGTAACAGGAATGATTTGGGCTAAAAATACCTGGGGTGCTTATTGGGTTTCCGACCCAAAATTAAACTCTGCGGCTATCGGAATGTTAATGTATTCAGCCTATTTTGTTTTGAGAGGTTCGTTTGAAGACGAAGAGAAAAAGGCAAGATATGCTGCTATTTATAATTTATTCTGTTTCCCGGTTTTTGTTGTTTTGATTTTTGTGATTCCTCGTTTAACAGATTCATTACATCCAGGTAATGGTGGAAACCCGGGTTTTAATCAGTATGATTTAGACAGCAGATTAAGAATGGTGTTTTATCCTGCTGTAATAGGTTGGGTTTTAATGGGATTCTGGATTGCCGATTTAGGCATTAGAGTTAAAAAACTGGAATTAAAGAAGTGGTTAGATTTATAAAATAAAGTTCATGAAAAATATATTATTCAATCAAATAACAAAAAGCGCGGAGCAACCTGATTTGGCAGGTGATGGAAAGTTTTTTGTAGTAGTAGGAGTGATGGCAGTTTTGTTTTTGGGTATTGTTGCTTATATGGTAAGTCTTGATTTGAAAATTAAAAAATTGGAGAAAAAAGATTAGTTATGAAAAAGACATATATATTAGGAATTGCATTAATTGGAATAGCTATTGCGGCTATTATCAGCATGTATGGTGATGCCAGTACCTATGAAAATTTCGAAGTAGCCAAGGAAAATCCAGGCAGAGAATTTCATGTAGTGGGTGTATTAAACAGAGAAAAAGAAAAATTCTACAATCCACAGGAAGACCCTAACTTTTTTACTTTTTATATGATAGATGAAAAAGGAAAAGAAAGTAAGGTAGTTTACCACAATCCGGAGCCAACCGACTTCGACCGTTCAGAGAAAATTGTGATTGTAGGTAAAATGGATGGAGATCATTTTGAAGCCTCCAAAATCTTATTAAAATGTCCGAGTAAATACACCGATAACCAGGTGAAAGCTTAGAATAAAATTTTAAAACAAAATTGAAGCTGTTCAGAAATGGGCAGCTTTTTTTGT
>JBMLOK010000441.1:0-1303 GCA_049243005.1 Bacteroidia bacterium
GCAAAATTAGTCTGCACAAAAGAGGCCTTTCAACAAACACAAAACCTGAAAGGAATCAGTGCAGTAAGCAAAGGAATTATTCACAAACTGATTCCAAATGATATCAAAGAAAGAGTGGTTTTCATTGAGGATATTTCATCGAAAACAATAAATAAATTTGGAATAACAGAATTCAATTGGACATCAATCCCTCATTTCAAACTATTGCTACTACCCGGCCATGCCAAAGGAATGTTAGGCTTTTGTGATGAAAGTTCACATTTACTTTTTGCTACCGATGCTGCCTGGGACGATGATTGTTTTAACAAAGGAATTATGCCTTTACAAGTAGTTAGAATATTTATTGATTCATGGAAAGATTTAAAAGAAACCATGGAAAAATTGAGTAGAATGAAACAAGCCAATCCCGATATGAAAATTGTCTTTACTCATTGTCCTAAAACTCTTCAATTGATTTCAAATGAAATTTAAGTTGAAAATCATCTGGTATTATTTGAAGTTAATCGCAAGAGGGAAGTTCAACTCGCTTGAAGAACTGCGTATTTATCAAAACAAACAGGTAAAAATATTTCAGGAAAAGGTATTAAGTAAATCCGATTACTACAAAAAATATGTAAATCATGATACCAAGCAATGGACAAAAATTCCAATTATTTCCAAACCTGAATTCATGTCGAATTTCGATGCCATCAATACTTGTGGAATCAAGCTAAATGAAGCATTGGATTTAGCCATACAATCAGAAAATACAAGAGATTTTAAAAGTGAAATTTATGGAATTACAGTTGGACTATCTACCGGAACCAGTGGTAAACGTGGTGTATTTTTAGTATCTGAAACTGAAAGAGCCAAATGGGTTGCATTGGTGATGCAAAGAGTGATTCGGGTTAAATTATTTAAACGACAAAAAGTAGCTTTCTTTTTAAGAGCCAATAGCAATTTGTATTCATCTGTTGATTCATTGCTGTTTGAATTTAAATACTTCGATATCTTTAAAAACATAGATGAACTATTAAAGGAATTAGAAGCCTTTCAACCGGATATCCTTGCCTCACAACCTTCCTATTTAATGGAAATAACAAGAGCGAAATTCAATCAAACTATCCAGATTAATCCATTACAAATTATCTCCTTTGCAGAGGTTTTAGATGAGGCCGATAAACAATTCATCAAACAAGTATTTCCGGTTCAATTGAGTGAGGTTTACCAATGCACTGAAGGTTTTCTTGGATGTACCTGTGAACATGGAACCATGCACATCAATGAAGATTTGGTGATGATTGAAAAAGAATGGATTGATGAA
>JBMLOK010000442.1:0-1715 GCA_049243005.1 Bacteroidia bacterium
GGAAGTAATTCGAAAACGGTTCTGATTGAAATTTCACCTTTATAAATAACCGGAATCCTTAATCCACCATGATTTAAAACACAGAAATCAGGTTTATTATCAGGTTTCCTTTTAGCAAATTTCATCAAAACATCAGAAACCATATTTCCCAAAGCGCCCTCCGGTAATTCCTTTTTTAAATCAAAAATAGATTCAGCAATTACCTCATTCATTTGTTTATCTAAATGCTTCTTGTATTTATTAATTAATACTAAGGCAGTAGAATCTGCTTCAGGAAGCGAATCTTTAACTATTGTTATGGAATTCGATTTTGTTAAAACAGCCTTTTTAGGTGAATGACAAGCAAACAGGATGATTAATCCAAGCAGGTAAAAATTTCTCATGAATTTATTTATAGTCTTTAAGAAAAATCCGGTTTGATTAAACTTTGATTTTTTAAGCTCTGTATTCACCAAATATATTTCTGAAAGTATCAGCAATTTCTCCTAAAGTAGCATATTCACTTACTGCATCAATTATATAAGGCATTACATTTCTTCCTTCTTTAGTTGCTGATTCAAGATTTGCCATTGCAGCACTGAATTTAGCAGCATCTCTTTCCGACCTTAATTGTTTTAATTTCTCAGTTTGTGAAACACGAATACTTTCATCGATTTTAAAAACAGGAGGAGCAACTTCTTCTTTTACAGTAAATTTATTTACTCCAACAATTACTCTTTCGTTGTTTTCAATTTCCTTTTGGTATTTATATGCAGCATCTGAAATTTCTCTTTGCATATAACCTTGTTCAATAGCAGAAACCGAACCACCCATTGCATCAATTTTCGCAATGTATTCCCATGCTTTTTTCTCTATTTCATTTGTTAGATTTTCAACAAAATAACTTCCTGCTAAAGGATCAACTGTATCAATAACACCACTTTCAAATGCAATCACTTGTTGCGTTCTTAAAGCTGTTCTTGCAGCGGCTTCTGTTGGCAAGCTTAATGCTTCATCAAATCCGTTTGTATGCAAGCTTTGAGTGCCTCCCATAACTGCAGCAAGCGCTTGTAATGTTACTCTTACAATATTGTTTTCAGCTTGTTGAGCCTGTAATGTTGAACCACCAGTTTGCGTATGGAAACGCAACATCATGGCTTTGGGATTTGTTGCACCTAAATCTTTCGAAATGCTAGCCCACATTCTTCTTGCTGCTCTGAATTTTGCAACCTCTTCAAAGAAATTATTGTGCGCATTAAAAAAGAATGAAAGTCTTTGTCCGAATACATTGATATCCAAACCTTTTTCAATAGCTGCTTGTGCATATGCTTTTGCATTGGCAAGTGTAAATGCAATTTCCTGAACTGCAGTAGAACCTGCTTCTCTAATATGATAACCACTAATAGAAATCGTATTCCATTTAGGCACTTCCAAACTGCAATACTCAAAAATATCAGTGATTATACGCATGCTTGGTTTTGGAGGATAAATATAAGTTCCTCTTGCAGCGTATTCTTTTAATATATCATTTTGAATGGTTCCTGAAATTTTCTTGATATCAGCACCTTGTTTTCTGGCTAAAGCAATATAAAACGACAATAAAGTTGAAGCAGTAGCATTGATGGTCATACTGGTTGTGATATCCTGTAATTGAATACCATCAAACAAAATTTCCATGTCTTTTAAACTATCAATAGCAACACCAACTTTACCAACTTCACCTTCAGCCATCATGT
>JBMLOK010000443.1:0-1465 GCA_049243005.1 Bacteroidia bacterium
CATTTTATATCTACAAAGGTCTAATATTATATTGTTTTTAATTATTTTTGTTCAAACAATTTACCTTTTATACCACATTTATTCTCGTCATTTCGAACCTCATAAGCAGTTTCATATTCACAATCACCATTTATTAAATTTATTTTTCCATACAATCCACAATTAGAATAATTAGGTCTATGATTTAATTTCCATTCAGGTGTCAAATCTTTCACAAAATGTTTGCAATTTACACACAAATTAGGCATATTCTTGCCAACACCCTTTCCTATACTTTTACTTATTGCTATCATAATAAATTATTTAATAAATTGTCTTTAAATAATTTTACATACATATCACAACAAACGAATTTATTGAGGTCCAGAGCCAATTTCTAGTGGTGGACGGAATGGATCGCCTTCAATTGTAGATTGGTTCCAAGGTCCAACATTCATTTTTGGATTGGCAGGTTCAGAACGAATTTGAAGGTTAGCATTTCTTAAACTTTGTCCTACAGTATCAATGCCAATATGGTAACCGGCTTTTAATAAATTAATATTTGAAAGTTCGCCCTTGCCTGAAGGATTTAATTGAGCCCATTGTGAGTTGGCATCTCTAGGTAAAAGTTCTGCAGGGTTTTGGATGTTGGTATTTGAACAAGATGAAGGAATTCCAGGCATAGAAGTTTGAGCACCATTAGCAGATGCGAAAGTTTCATTAGATCCTAATGGTTCAGACGGTTTAACAGATGCTGAATAGTCTGCATTAGTATTTTTGTATTGTGACTGCATTTGAGAATTTGATTCAGCACCAACAACTCCTTTGGCACCTAAATAATCAGCAAACATGTAAACTCCATAAGCAACAATTAACAAAATAATGATTGCTCCAATTCCATAGTCATTCCATAGTTTCTTTAGAGAGATACTCATTATATAAAACTACTGATAAAATAATTTTAAAAAATTATTCTAAACATTCAATTAAAGTCCGTCCAATTCACTTTCTGAAACATCGTCGATTTCGGCATCGAACTCATTATCACTATCATCGATATTTTCAATCATATAAGTTTTCTTAATATTCTTTGCTTCTAAATATGCTAAAATCGCATTCTTTTTGGCAATTTTGGCCTTGTTTCTAGCTTCCTTATATAAATCAAAATATACTTGGTTAGGTTTTTTTAACGTCATACAATCAACTGTTTTATCTAAATTGTCTAAATCACTAATTTCCTTTAATTCATCTAAATCATTTGGGATATCAGCATTTAATTCTTCGAATTCGATATTTATAGATTCATTGTCACATGCATTATCATCTACAATATCGTCTAATGGACTCATATTTGACTCGTTAATAGATTCCTCTTGTTTAGTATATTCTATCATACTTTCTAATTCCAATTCAGGAAAATCAATTGATTCTAAAGGAACATCAATTGGAGATTCAGTAATTGTTGAAGGTACGACTGTTGAAGGTA
>JBMLOK010000444.1:0-4126 GCA_049243005.1 Bacteroidia bacterium
TGGATAAAGCCAATGCATTAAGCAAAGAGTTGTTTGGTTTCTTTGAAGAAAGAACCAGATACTACTTAAGTTTCAAAGACAAAAAAGGACAAGTAAAACCAGAAATCGACGACCACATGCAAATCATGGGTTACTTGTCGCAAATGGCAGAATTTAACAAACAAACAGATTTAGCTAAAGAATTAAAAACTAAGCTTGATTCATTACAAGCAGGTATTTAATCTTTATGTATCAATCATCAAATAATAAAAATCAAATCTATGGCCTGCACGCAGTGAAAGAAGCACTGGGTGCAGGTACAGATTTAATAAAAGTTCAGGCACAAAGAGGGATTCAAAACCCTCTTTTTGATGAAGTAATTGCACTCTGCAGAAAAAATGATGTGCCGGTTACTTTTGTTCCCCGTGAGAAATTTGAATTTCTTAGAGATAAAAACCACCAGGGAATCTGTGCTTATATTTCTCCAATTACTTATTACAGTCTCGAAAACCTGGTTCCACAATTATTTGAAAAGGGAAAAGACCCATTTTTAATGATTCTTGATAGGGTTACAGATGTAAGAAATCTGGGTGCAATTGCCCGTACTGCGTTATGTGCCGGTGTTGATGCAATTGTAGTTCCATACACAGAAACTGCTCCGGTTAATGATGATGCAGTGAAAACATCAGCAGGAGCTTTATTAAAAATTCCTGTTTGTAGAGAAAAGCACCTCAAAACAACTTTGGAGTATTTAAATCAATCTGGTTTTACTACCGTTGCTTGTACCGAAAAAGCCAGACACGATTTCCATAAAACTCCATTAACGGGACCATTGGCAATTGTGATGGGAAATGAAGAAAACGGAATTGGTAACGACCTGATTAAAAAATGTACTTACCTATCTAAAATCCCTATGGATTTTGGAGTAAGTTCTTTAAATGTTTCAGTTGCTGCAGGTATTGCTATGTACGAAGCAATTCGCCAAAGAAATACTAGTATAGAACCCGAAATTTAAGTGTTGCAGGAATTTCCTTCAATTCACTAATTACTTCTTTTTCATACTGCTTATCTACATCAGTAATTACATAACCAATGGCATCATTGGTTTTTAAGTATTGTCCTGAAATATTGATTTTCTTCTTTGCCAATACCCCATTTATTTGTGCTAAAACACCTGGCACATTTTTGTGTATATGGATAAAACGATGTCCGTTATTTAACGGAGGTAAATTCAATCTTGGGAAATTATCACATGATTGAGAACTACCGGTATTCATGAAATCAATGGCTCTTTCACTTACTATTTCAGCAATATTATTTCTGGTTTGATTGGTGGCCAAACGTTTGTTAAAGCTTGAAATGGTTTGAGGAAATTTCTGTGTCTTTTTGTAGGTTTCTTCTGATAAACAATCAATTCCAAAGCCACCTAATTTTTTGCTGACAAGGGCTTCTTTTACAGCAACTAAATCTACTGCATAATCATAACCCATATTGATTAAAAGCGCATTGGTTTTCATCAGCTTTAATTCCTTTGAACCAATCAATAATTGCTTGTTGAAACGCTTTCCCGCTGCTAAAAAAACCAAATCCGATTTCTTCAATAAATCAGGTAAAAACTTCATTCTTTTAGCATTACCCAATGGCGGACGTTCATCAATATCATAATACAAAACCTCCATTCCTAAATGTAAGGCCATTACAGATAATAAAGAACCACTGTGACCGTAACCAACAATACCAATTGTTTTGCCGGGTAATTCCTCTTCTTGTTGTCGGAATAAATGAAGTATTTTCATCAAACCTAATTCCAAAACACTTCTTGTATGGGCATAAGAACTACCAAACAAAGCAATCCCTTTTTTAGCTAATTGATGTCCAAAATCTTTATCATCTAATTCACCCCAAACACCCATTAATAAACACTTGGTTTCATTAAGTATAAGGAGTTTTTTATAATCAACATTCGGATGAAAAACAATGATTTGTGATTGCTGAGCTTCATTGGCAACACTATCAAAATCAGCCTTTGCAGGCATTTTTTTGATTTGATAGGCTTCTTTCTTTAACATGGATTCGGTTGCAAAACAATCTTCACCCCATAACAAAGCTTTAATTTTGCTTTTGGGAAATGAAATGGCCATTGGAAGCTTTTCCTGAAAAAGAATTTCATCTAAACTTGATGCAATGTTTTTTGCTTTGCTGATAACAGATGGTCTGGAAACATTTTCTGTAAAAGCGAAAAAGCTATTTGCCATACCCGATTCAAATAATTCATAATCGGTATAACCATCTCCTATTACACAAACATTTCCTTTTAGTTTAAGGTGTTTAAGTAATTTAACTTTCCCCTGTTCCTGAGAAAGGAAATTTTCATCATCAGCCCCGATAATATTATTCTTTTTATCATATACAAATGTGTTTGCATACACACAATCGGCATCAATAAAATAAGGTTTAACAACAGGTTCGATAAACTCTTTAAATCCACCGGAAACAATAATTACACGACCTTGATACTCCTTAAAAAACTCTTTGTTTCTGGCAAAAGAAACACTCACCTTTTTTCGAAGTTTATTTACCAGCATTTGTAAATGATACTTTTTTGCCGATAACAAAGCAATTCTGGCTTTGAGCGATTTAGGGAAAGGCATTTTACCTTCCATGGCCAAATCCGTTAATTGTTTAATCTTTTCAATGATTAATTCTTTATCGGGATCATTCTTTAAACTAATAGCTGCCAACTCCTCCATGGCTTCTACCTGCGTAAAAGTGCTATCAAAATCAATTACAAAATATTGTTCTTTCTTCGCCATAATGATATAAAAAAAGCAGCCCAAATTTGGACTGCTTTTCTAAAAATTCTTTGTAAAATTTATTGTTTAGTGAATTTTTGTGTAAGCAATCCTTGGTCTGTAATCGATTTAATTACATATACACCAGTAGATAATGAACTTACATCAATTGTATTTTCGATGGTTGTTCCTTCTAAAATAACTCTTCCACTTAAATCGTAAATTTTGTATTCTTTACTTTCAACACCATCAATAAATAATTTATCGGTGGCAGGTACCGGATACAATGTGTATTGTTCAACAGTTAGTTTTGGTAAACCAATTGAAGATCCATCATAATCGATGATACATCTTAATTCTGTTTGCTGACGAATTACATCTGCAGCTGTAACACCAACAAAACTAGTTAAAACGATTTTGAATTCACGTGTTCCCCAGAAATTGTTGTCAGGTGTTAAGTTTAATTTGTATTTCTTTCTGCTTGAACCATCATAAACGTTTGTTCCAGGCAGGAATTTGTGAAGCACCGGTGTAAAATTATAGTGAACGCCATTTACAGCGCTGCCACTAATATCAGAAACTGAAGCACCAACTTCAAAATCCAATGTGTCGTTACCTGGCACAAGTACAATTAATTCAAAGCCCGCATCCGGATCTGAATTGGTGTAATTGTCGTAATCAGGTGCAACAAATCCAAATTTAACCTGGGCTTGAGATACCATTGCCAGTGAAAAAAGTACACTTAGTAAAAATATTTTCTTCATAATCATTCCTTTTAAAATCTAAGTAAAATGTCAAACTAACAGCTTATCCACAATTTGACTTTTTACAGCACTACAAGTTTAATAAAATATTTGATGAAAAAAAGAGCTAAATGGTTGCTTTTACCTAATTCTTATTTTTTGACCTTTTTTAAGGTTTCCATCCAAATTCTTATTTAGCTCCTTGATACTGGTTTCTGTGACACCATATTTTCTTGCCAAAAGAAAAATAGTTTCGCCTTCTTCCACTACATGAGTAAGACTTTCAGCGTTTTTAGGTCTTTCTTTCTCTGCAATTGCAGGTACAATTGTTAAACTCTGCCCGATGCTAATCTGGTCGGAAACCAAATTATTAGTTGCCTTAATATCAGCTGGTTTTAAATTGTACATTTTCGAAATACTGAACAAAGTTTCACCCTGACGAACAATATGTAAGCCCGGAACTGTTTGTGGGTCTTTGGTATCAGCTGATTTTATTGCCGGGTTGATGATTAATTTTTGTCCAACCTCGATACTATCTCCCGATAAAACATTCAAAAACTTAATGGCATCTACCCTAACTCCGTATTTTTTACCGATTCCATAAAGTGTTTC
>JBMLOK010000444.1:4226-5950 GCA_049243005.1 Bacteroidia bacterium
TTTCTGTAAAGCTGATAAACCTTCATATCGTAATCCAAGGCAATCTGCGCATAACTATCACCCGCTTTTGCTACAATTCCGGGAACTCCGTTAACAATCACTTCTTTTCCATAAGACTTAATCGTTTCAGCCTTTTCTTCTTTGTTTTCGCGGTCTTCCTCTTCACTTAATTTTACTCCATCATATTTGTGAAGTTTGTGTCTTTCGATAAAAGTAATCAGTAATTCAGCGTATTGAGGATTTGTTGCATAACCTGCTTTCTTTAATCCATGTGCCCAAGCTTTATAATCAGTTTGTTCTAAATCAAACAGAAAAGCATAACGCGAATTTTTCATTAGAAAATCAGAATGATCTCTGTAACTATCAATAGCTGCATCATATTTTCTAAAGCACTCTTGCGGCGCATCATCATCTTCGTACATGGTTTTACCTGTCCACGAAGCTTTACATTTAATTCCAAAGTGATTATTGGCTTCGGTTGCCAGACGGCTGTTCCCGTTTCCACTTTCTAAAATTCCTTGGGCAAGTGTAATACTTGCAGGAATTTTACTTCTGTACATCTCATCAACTGCTAAACTCGAATATTTTTCAATGTATTGATCAACCGTCATTTTTAGCGGTGGCTGCGGATTTGCTTCTTGTGCAAAGGCATTTAAGCCAAAAACACAAAACAGAAGTAGGTATAGTTTTCTCATCATAATTCTAAGAAACAAAAATAAGGCCGAAGTTTTTAGCTTTTATCTTTCAAATAGCTTGTTTATGCAAGGCTTTTCCAACAAAAGCACGATTTGTATATAAAAGTAAGCATGTAACATTTATTCCAAAACCTTTCATTTCCCTTTACGTAAATTTGAAAATTATTAAGATTGGCATGTGCTTCATTTGTTGTTTCATTGCCATTTGCATTTAAAGTATATTTTTGTCAAGTTTTAATCACATCAATAAAATGAATTTACACAGACTGCTTTTCTCTCTGTTTTTAATCGGACTAAACCTTTTGGGATTTGCTCAAATGAAGCAGAAACCCACCTGGGATATCAGTACAAACCCTAAAAATGCTAAAATTGGGGAAGTTGTTGATTTGATTTTTACCAGCAAAATCGAAAAAGACTGGTACATGTATTCCAACGATTTTAGCGATAAAGTTGGTCCTGTTGTAGCTTTTATTGATTTTAAAAAGGATGCAAGTTACGAACTGGTTGGAAAAACCAAACCGGTTGGAAGCCACAAAAAATATGATGATGTTTTTGAAGGTGAGGTTTCAACTTTTGTAGGAAAAGCAGAATTTCATCAAAAAGTAAAAATCTTAAAAGCCAATCCAAAAATTGTTGCCGAGCTTGAGTTTCAGGAATGTTCTCAAATCACCGGTCAATGTGTTTTGTTCAATGATGAATTAAAATTCGCCGTAAATGTTACCGGCGGAAAAACCATCGAAGAAACTAAAACACCTGAAACGGTTGAACCAACTCCAGCATCAACCGTTGAAACAACTTCACCTGATACTACAACTGCAGACAGCTCCCACACTCCCACTCAAACCCTTGCTGACTCAGATCCTTGTGATTACAAAAACATGCAGGTTCCAAGCGACCAATACATCAAAGAAAATGGAGAAAAAGGAGATTTAGATGGAAGTGGAGAATCACTTTGGGGTTTTATGATTTACGCATTCCTTTTTGGTTTAGGTGCAATCATGA
The DNA here is from genome assembly GCA_049243005.1 of Bacteroidia bacterium. GTDB lineage: Bacteria > Bacteroidota > Bacteroidia > UKL13-3 > UKL13-3 > CAISCU01. The sequence goes on from JBMLOK010000444.1 coordinate 5,924, forward strand.
CACCATGTGTATTTCCGATGATTCCTA
>JBMLOK010000445.1:0-3805 GCA_049243005.1 Bacteroidia bacterium
GTTAATACGAGTTGACAATGATTTTATTGAAAATTATAGGGGTCCAGTGAGAAATTATATAGAATAGCCGGTAAATTTTAAAATTATGGCAAGAAGTAAAATAATTTTAATAAAAGGAATATCAATTACTACTGTTAAAATAGAGAATGAAGATTATATTTCTTTAACCGATATAGCTAGAAACAAGAATGCAGATGAGCCATAAGATGTAGTGAAAAACTTGATGCGTTCTAGAACAACTATAGAATTTTTAGGTCTTTGGGAACAATTAAATAACCCCGATTTCAAAGGGGTCGAATTCGAATCCTTTCATTTTGCGTGAGCCAATAAAGAATTTTGTGTAAATGGTAGATTAGGCATTTATTTTTAAATTCAATTCCTACTCTCCTTTATAGATTTTTTTGCATTCACATTACCAAAATATAAAAATTCAAATGAAGCAAGTCGTTTTTTTATTTATGATTTTAAGTTTCGTAAAATGTCAAAATAAAACCGTCGAAAGAGAATTAGATTCTAATACGATTATTGAAATAAACAAAATAGTAGAAGCGGTCATTTTACAAGACAGTTTAGATGTTTTTAAGGGAAACGAAAACAATAATATTTTTTTAAATGAATTAAAGAAAATAACGGTACAAATACCCAATAAAAACAGAGGAGGTAGTGATTTTCCTCCAATATCAGGGCATATTAATATAAATGATTTATTGAATATTGAGATTATGGACGAAATATTCTTTTCATCTAAAGATTCAATAGCCTTATTGGAACAGAACTCATTTCCGGAAAAATTGGAAATTAATAAAGCTATTTTTGAAAGTTTTAATTTGATAATTTTAGATGATGATTCAGTTTTAAACAAATCAAAAAGAAGAAATAATTATTACATTTTATCAATTCCAATATTTTCACTTGATAAACAGAAAGCTTATGTGGAATTGGAGTATTATTGTGGAGGTCTTTGTGGTTCAGGAAAAGGAATTTACCTCAAGAAAATAAATGGAAATTGGTTTATAATCGAAAAATCAACTATTTGGATGAGTTAAAACCAATAAACCACATGAAAAATTAGTTTGAAAATTTGCTTTATAAGTAAAAGACTATTTTTTTAATTTATCAAAAGACTTTTTAATTTTTATCAAATACTTATAACCCCCCATTCCCCTCCGTCAACACAATCGCCTTTCCATCAGTTACCAAAATGGTATGTTCGTGTTGGGCCATAAAACCGCCTTTGTTGCCAACCATGGTCCAAGCATCTTTGGTGGTATTGGCAAATGTAGAATGGGTGGATATAAATGTTTCGATAGCTACAACAGAGTTTTTCTTAAAGCGAGTAAAATTGTATTTGTCTTTAAAATTCAATATCTCTGAAGGTTCTTCATGTAAGGCTCTTCCTACACCGTGGCCTGATAGGTTTCTAATCACTTTATAACCTCTCTTTTTAGCTTCAGTTTCAATTAAATGTCCGATTTCTGAAATACGCACACCTCCTTTAATTTGCGAGATGGCTTTGTTTAATATGTATTTCGAAGCATCAATTAATGCCTGGTGTTGGTTAATGTCGTTTCCAATTACAAACGAACAACCATTATCAGACCAAAAACCGTTTAATTCTGCTGAAACATCAATATTAATTAAATCACCTTCTTTTAAAATTTTTGTATCAGAAGGTATGCCATGGCAAAACTCATGGTTGGTGCTAATGCAAGTATAACCCGGAAATCCATAGGTGAGGAGAGGAGCAGATTTTGCACCAAATTGTTTTAAAATACGCCCGCCAAATTCATCTAATTCTTTGGTGCTCATGCCAACTTCGGCATAATTCATCATTTCTTTTAAAGTATAAGCAACAGCTTCACTCACTAGTTTCATCCCTAAAAGTTCCGCCTCGTTTGTAATTGACATGGTATCTTTTTTAATGTTTTTATTTCATCCCCCTCCTAAAACTCCAAACTCATGCCATCAAAGGTTCCGCTGCTCATTAAAAGTAGGTTTTCTTTGCCGGTATAATGGGTTTCAATCCATTTTCTCAGTTCGTTTTTATTGCTAAAGGCCAGGGTGCCATCACCAAAACCTAAGGCAACTTCTTCTTCATTTAACATCGGCATTTTTTTCATTTCCAAAGCATGTTTGCTAAATAAAACGGCTTTAAAATCGGCCTTATTCATGCTTTCGGCATAATGTGGCAAAAAGGCTTTGTTTAAACTGCTATAGGTATGTAATTCATATACGGCAATCATTTTTCTTTCGGGATACAATTCTCTTACTGCATTCACCGTGGCTTTTAGTTTAGAAGGTGCATGGGCAAAATCCCTAAAAATAATTGAATCCTTTGTTTCTTTTAAGGTTTCTAAACGTTTGGCTGTTCCTTTAAAAGAAGAAATGGCTTCCATAAATTCTTCTCCGTTAATGCCGGCTTCTTTACAAGCATATAAAGCGGCCATCATGTTTTGTAGGTTATGGGTGCCAAATACTTTTAATGCGTATTTTTCCTTTTCAAATTCCATGTCCACAATGCCATCTTTTACTTCAAAAACAGGTGTGGTATAAGGAATTTTTCTTGCTTTGATTGTCCATTCTGCCACCAAACGTTTTACTTCCGGGTCAGATTCGCAGTAAATCAAAGCACCATGTTCGGGTAAGGCTTCTGCAAATAATTTAAACTGATTACAATAGTTTTCATAAGTAGGAAACACATTGATATGGTCCCAGGCAATACCGGTAATAATACCAATTTCTGCTTGGTACACATGAAATTTAGGTCTAAGGTCTAAAGCAGAAGTTAGGTATTCATCACCTTCAAAAACAGCCAAGTCACTGTTTTCTAAAAAACCAACCATGGTATCAAAACCTTCTAATTGAGAGCCAACCAAGTAATCGAACTTTTTTTGGTAATGGTTTAATACATGTAAAATCATGGCAGTGGTGGTAGTTTTTCCATGACTTCCTCCAACAATTATTCTTTTCTTTTCCTTGGTTTGTTCGTACATGTATTCAGGAAAAGAATAAATTTTTAGTCCAATTTCTTTTGCAGCTGCTATTTCCGGATTATCGGCTTTGGCATGCATACCAAGAATAACAGCATCTAAACCTGCATGAATGTTTTGGGTATTCCAACCAATTTCTGTTGGTAAAATACCATATTTGGCTAATCTCGATTTGGCCGGTTCGTAAATTTCATCATCACTTCCGGTAATAATATATCCTTTTTTATGAAGGGCAATGGCCATATTGTGCATTACAGCGCCTCCAATTGAAATAAAGTGGATTCGTTTTGTCATAATTTTAGTGTATCAAAAGTACTAAGATTCCTATGTTTACGCACTATGCTAGGGTTTATGACAGAGTAAAAATTTCCCACATTTTGTAAAACATGTCCAGCTTTAACTTTAGAATTACTTGAAACTCCTATATTGCCCGTTTAAATTTTATACATGAAGCAAGTAAGTTTTGGTCACGACCATCAAGATTTTTGGAAGACTCTTAAGGAAGAAGTGAATTTGTATTTCAAGAAAACGAATCAGGAGAAAACCGGAAATGGAGTACTTTATTTTAAAACAGCTTTGTTTTTAGCCGGTTTTATAGCAACTTATCTGGTTTTGATTTTAGTTAAAATGCCTGTAGTTCCCAGTTTGTTAATGTGTGGTTTATTGGGATTTTTTGGTGCGAGTATCGGTTTTAACATTATGCACGATGCTTGTCATGGTGCTTATAGTAAAAAGAAATGGGTAAATGAAATTGTAGGATTATCAATGAACTTAATTGGCAGTAATGCTTTTTTATGGAAACAAAAACACAATGT